>JBIKKW010000232.1:0-3062 GCA_044360115.1 Bacteroidia bacterium | reverse complement strand
TTTTTTGTGACAGCTGATTATCTAAAAAAACAATTTGCTGATAATCCTTATAAAATAATACCAGTCTCAAACCATTTGTTCCATCAACACTGGTGATCTCGCCAAACTTTAAATTACTGAAGCGATGAGAATAAGTACCGTTTGCCAAATATTTAAATATCTCGTGATCGCGAACCAAAAACACATTGCCCAAATTATCAACCGTAAAAAAATCATGTTTCTTTACGATCAGTTGAGGATTAAGATCGCTTTGCATGGATAGTCCGAACAAAGCAAATGCCATCAAAATAAAATATGTTCTTATGGCTTTCAATTTATCTGATTCACTTTTAGCACTTCTTCTAAAACAGTTCGTTTATTATTTAATCGCGGTATCTTGTATTGTCCGCCTAGTTTACCATTTGCCTTTAACCAGTTATAAAAACTATTGGCAGGTAAACTACGAACAACAGGTTCATGTAAAACAAAGTTATTATATCGCTTGGCTTCATAATCGCTGTTTTGTTTTTTTAACGACTCATCTAATAACGCCACAAAGAACTCAAAATTGTTTGGTTGCTTTTCAAACTCAATTAACCACTCATGCGCCCCTGCATTCTCGCCCATAAAAACCGGTGCCACTGTATAATCTTTCACCTGCGCATGTGTTTTTTCGCAAGCCGCGGCAATTGCATTATCGGCATTATGCACCATTAACTCCTCGCCAAAAACATTAATGTGTTGCTTGGTTCGGCCGGTGATAATGAATCGGTATGGGTTTATGGAAGTGAATTGGATCACATCACCCAATTGATAACGCCATAAGCCGGCGTTTGTAGAAATGATGATCTCGTAATCAACACCAACCTTTACATCATCCAAACAAATTACAGGCTTTGTTTCTTGCAGCGATAATTCCCTGAACTCATAAAAAATGCCATAATCCAACATCAGCAACATCTCTTCGGAGTTGGCCTGATCTTGTATGCCAAAAAATCCTTCGGAAGCATTATACAATTGCAAGTAGGAAACGGAGTCGCTACCAAAAATTTGTTTGAACTGTTCTTTATACGGACCAAAGCTTACCCCGCCATGAAAATACACTTCAAAATTTGGCCATACTTCTTTAATGGTATTTGCCTTTCTCTTTTCTAAAATGCGTTTCAACAATACCATCATCCAGCTTGGCACACCGGCAATGCTGGTAACATTCTCATTCATCATTTTATCGGCTATCTTTTCTAACTTACTTTCCCACTCATCCATTAAAGCCGTTGCAACATCGGGCGCTCTAAAAAACTCGGCCCACATTGGTAAATTTTGAATAATAATGGCACTTACATCACCATGAAACGATTGGTAATCGCCAAAATGATCTTCTTTAAAACTTCCGCCAAGCGCTAAATTTTTTCCGGTAAATAATTGTGTATCCTCATTATGGATGCAGTGCAAAGTAACCATATCACGACCACCACGATAATGGCATCCATCCAGGTGCTCTAAACTTACCGGTAAAAATTTACTTTTATCAGTAGTGCCGCTGCTTTTTGCGAACCATTTGATCTCGGTTGGCCATAAAATATTCTGTTCGCCCTTTCTGTTCCTGTCAATAAAAGGCTTTAAAGCTTCATAATCATTCAACGGTATTTGTTGTTTAAATTTTTCGTAACTGTTGATGTTTGAAAATCCATGTTGCTTTCCATATTCCGTATCAGCAGCTTCCCCGATCAGGTCATGCATCCACTCCATTTGAACATCCACCGGATACTTCATAAAAAGCTCAATTTGATGCATGCGCTTTTTCATTAACCAACTTGCTATGGAATTGATGATGGCCATTTACTTTTTGAATGCTTTTATAAGATCATTTAAACCTAATGCATTTAAACACATTTCTTTTGACAACATGCCCTTTCTTGCTGTGCATACACCATAGTACATATCGTGATATCCTTCAATTTGATGTGCATCGGGATTAATGGAAACCTTCACGTTTTTTTCTAAACAATACCATATCCAGCGCCAATCAATATCCAGGCGGTATGGATGTGCATTTAGCTCCATATGCACGCCATTAGCTGCGCAGGCATCAATTACTTTCTTATGATCAATGGGATAACCTTGACGCGCCAGTAATAATCTTCCGGTTGGATGACCAAGGATTGTGGTGTATGGATTTTCAATCGCTTTTATTAAACGTTGTGTGGCTTTTTCTTCTGTCATTTTTAAATTAGAATGTACAGAGGCCACAATAAAATCAAATGAACCTAATACTTCATCCGAATAATCTAAAGCACCATCATTTAAAATATCGCTTTCAATGCCTTTTAATATTTTAAAATTTTGATAAGAAGAATTTAGCTTATCAATTTCGTTATGTTGTTGTATGATGCGATCCTCATCTAATCCATTCGCATAAAATGCCGAACGCGAATGATCACAAATGCCCAGATACTCATATCCTAATTTGTTACAAGCATCCGCCATTTCTTTCAGTGTATTAACACCGTCACTGTAAGTTGTGTGATTGTGTAAAATACCTTTTAGATCGGTAAGGGTAATTAACTCCGGTATAGCATTTTGTTGAGCGAGCTTTACTTCATTTAAACCTTCGCGTAACTCGGGCTCAATATATTGCAAATTCAATGTTTCATAAATCTCTTCCTCGGAAGTAAATTGGCTACCCGCCAGATCTTTGAAAGCGCATTGATCTAAATGTTGTTGTGTTGCCGTTAATTCAAACAATTGCATTGCAAAATCAGCAGGTTCACACGTATGAATGATCACTTCTAATCCTAACTGAGCTTGTAGCGTTGTCAGATCTTCTTTCAGGTTATGATCGCATAACAACTCTATCTCGTCTAACACTTCACATTTTCGTCTGAATGCGCCAACCGGTTCAATTTGCGCATCCTTATACTCCTTCCTTACGGCTTCTATAAAATCATTGACGATCAACTCCACTGCTGCATAATGGCGCTTACCTGAATTCATCAATTTGAATTCGATGTTGGCTTTTACTGCAGCTTGTGTTTTTTCGCCAAAACCTTTGAGTGTTGCCAAGCGATTCTCGTTGCAAGCGT
>JBIKKW010000231.1:0-3066 GCA_044360115.1 Bacteroidia bacterium | reverse complement strand
TACGCCCGGCCACGTTGACTTTAGTTACGAGGTATCGCGTTCCATTGCTGCCTGCGAGGGTGCATTGTTGATCGTAGATGCGGCACAGGGTATTCAGGCTCAAACCATCTCCAATTTGTATCTAGCTCTTGAGAACGATCTAACCATTATCCCGATCCTTAATAAAATGGACCTTCCGAGCGCTGAGCCGGAATTGGTAAAAGATCAGATCGTTGACCTGATCGGTTGCCATCGTGATGAGATCATTCCTGCCAGCGGAAAAACAGGCATGGGCGTTGATGATATTTTAGCGGCCATTGTTGAACGCGTAGCACCTCCAGTTGGCGATCCTGAGGCACCTTTACAAGCATTGATCTTTGACAGTGTATTCAACTCCTTCAGAGGAATTATTGCCTATTACAAGATCATAAACGGTTCGGTTAAAAAAGGCGATAAAGTAAAATTCGTGAATACCGGCGCCAGTTATTTTGCCGATGAGGTAGGCGTTTTAAAATTAAAGCAAGAACCACGTGATGCTGTATACACGGGTGATGTAGGATATATTATTTCGGGTATTAAAGATGCGCGCGAAGTAAAAGTTGGTGATACCATTACGCATGTGGATAGACCTTGCGATAAAGGAATTGATGGTTTTGAAGATGTAAAACCAATGGTATTCGCCGGAATTTATCCGGTAGATACGGAAGATTTTGAAGAGCTGCGTTACAGTATGGAAAAACTACAACTGAACGATGCTTCATTGACTTGGGAGCCTGAGAGTTCTGCAGCATTAGGCTTTGGTTTCCGTTGCGGTTTCCTTGGAATGTTGCACATGGAAATTGTTCAGGAGCGTTTAGAGCGTGAATTTGGCATGACCGTTATTACAACCGTACCTAACGTATCTTACAAAGCTTATGACACAAAAGGTGTTCTTACAGTTGTAAATAACCCAAGCGACCTTCCCGATCCTGCTCGTATTGATTATATTGAAGAGCCCTACATCAAAGCAAACATCATTACTAAATCAGAATATATTGGTCCGGTTATGAGTTTGTGTATTGAAAAACGCGGACAGATCGTGAATCAAAATTATTTAACAGCCGATCGTGTTGAATTGATATTTCACATGCCATTAGCAGAGATCGTGTTTGATTTTTACGATCGTTTAAAATCCATTTCAAAAGGTTACGCGTCGTTTGATTATGCACCATTGGAAATGCGCCAGAGTGATCTGGTGAAGATGGATATCTTATTGAATGCCGAACCGGTGGATGCTTTATCGGCATTGGTTCACAGAAGTAATGCGCACAACCTTGGTAAAAAGATGTGTGAGAAATTAAAAGAATTGATCCCGCGTCAGCAATTTGAAATTCCAATTCAGGCTGCCATTGGTGCAAAGATCATTGCGCGTGAAACCATCAGGGCAATTCGTAAAGACGTAACTGCAAAATGTTACGGTGGTGATATTTCACGTAAGCGTAAATTATTGGAGAAACAGAAAGAAGGAAAGAAACGCATGAAGCAAGTTGGAAGTGTTGAAATTCCTCAAAGTGCATTTATGGCTGTATTGAAATTAAATGATTAAACAAGATGCAGGCCAAAAAAAAGATCCTTCTTTTTACATTACCTGTTTTAGTTTCGTTCATACTTCACTTTCGCGTTATTAATATAGACCTGATCGGTTATCATGTTTGGCGTCAAACACAAACACAAACCGTGATCTATAATTTTTCAGATCCTTCATCATCCATCTTTCATCCGCAAAAATTTGATGTTAGAAATGGCCCCAACGAATTACTATATGAGTTCCCATTGTATCAGTGGAGCGTTGCAAAACTAAACGCAATTATGGGTTATTCGGTTGCACACAGCCGCTTGTTTTCTTTTTTTGCTTTTTGTTTATTGCTAATTGGCTTTTATAAATTAGTAAGATCGCACACCAACGAAAGGTATGCACTTGCTGTAAATGCAGCACTTTGTTTTTCGCCGCTGCTTTATTATTACTGCATTAATCCTTTACCGGATATTTTGGCACTTGCTCTTGGTGTATGGAGTTTGTTCTTCCTCATCAGCTATTTAAAACAACGCCGCTATATACACTTGATCTTTTCAGTTGTAATTTGGAGTGTGGCAACCTTGGTTAAACTGCCATTTATTATTATGGCCGCGCCTATCCTGCCATTTTATTTCGGTTTAATTAAAGAAAAGAATTATGGCTTGATGTTAAAAATAGCCGCTACTTATTTCCTTGCTGTTATTCCTCCTTTGCTTTGGTACATGCAAGCGATCCCTACCTGGAAAGGAAATGGCATAACTGAAGGGATGTTCAACAACCAAAAAAATTGGATCACTATACTTGATTACATGCAATTTCATCTGATCTCCTCTCTACCGGAATTATTAACCAATTACGCTGCATGTGCCTTTTTGTTTGCCGGAACATATTATTGCATAAAACATTTTAAACGATCGGCCGCGGTAAAAACATATTTTCCCTTAGTAATTCTAACTGTTATTTATTTTTTGTTTGAGGTAAACATGATCGAAAAAACGCATGATTATTATTTAATGCCTTTTATACCCCTTGTGTTTTTAGTTGTTGCAAAAGGTATTCAGGTTTTATATGAATCAAAATTCAAAATAATTGTTTTTGTTGGCCTTGCCCTTGTTCCGCTTACCGCCTGGCTGCGCATCGATCACCGCTGGAACACCAATGAGCCGGGCTTTAATACCGATTATTTGAACTACGGCAATTACCTTCAAACAAAAATTTCCGATAAAGACCTTTGTATTATTGATTTTGATGAATCGCGATTTATTAGTTTGTATTATTTAAAACGCAACGGATTTAGTTTAAGTGAAAACGAATTGAATGAAGCGCTGCTAACAGAGCTATATAACAAAGGCGCCAAATATCTGATTACTGAAAATTTATCCTTAAATTTAAATTCGTTTTCAACGTTTAATTTTCAGCAGATATTTAAGAACAATTTATGCGTATATCTCATCTCCAAAAAATAAAACTGGTTTGCATATTTGTTTTGATGATTCAGGCGTTTAACGCACAGATCATGTTTCACTTTAAAA
>JBIKKW010000230.1:0-3070 GCA_044360115.1 Bacteroidia bacterium | reverse complement strand
GAATGCGCTTAACCAAATGCTGAGTTGTTTATTCATTTCTAAATTTAAGTACTTATAAAAAAAGCCACAACATAAGTTATGGCTTTTTATTAATTTTTAAGATTAAATTATTGTATCTTGAAGCTGATAGGTAAGTTAAAGTAGCACTTCACTGCCTTACCGGTCATTTTAGCTGCTTTCCAAGCTGGCATTGATTTTACAACACGAATTGCTTCTTTGTCGCAATCAGGGCAACCCGGTACACCTTTTAAAACCTCAACGTTACTAATGCTTCCCGATTCGTTCACAACAAACTTTAAGAAACACTTTCCGCTGATACCTGCATCACGCGCCATTGGAGGATACTGTAAGTTCTTTTGAATGAATTTACCTAACTCGGCAATTCCACCCGGGAACTCAGCTTGCTCTTCTACAATGGTAAAGATCTCAGGAGCTGCTGCTTCAGCCGGACCGGTATTTTCGGTTGGTGGTGCAACTATATCCTTATCACCTTCCTGATCTTTTGTACCAACGTTACTGTCTTTCACGTCTTCCTGTAATTTTTGAGGCTCTTCTTCTACCGCGTCATCCTTGATCACCGGCGGCACAAACTTCACCATCTCAACCATTGGGGGTGGTGGTGGTGGTGGTGGCGGTGGTGGTTGTTCTTCCTGCGGCGGAGGTGGTGTTAGGTCAACCACGATATTACTCATATCAATTGGTTTCTCCACTTCCTTTGGTTTGTTATCAATGATAACCTTTAAACCAAATAAAGCAAAAGCAAATAACATAACGCCGCCAATGATCTTGGTAACACGTTTGTTATAATCTCTGCGTAATTCATATGCGCCATAACCTTGGTTTCTTGTAGCAAAAACCAATTCGTTGCGCGCATCCATTGTTAGGTCATTCCAATTCTGTAGCATATTAACCTCCGGTTTTTTCTATTACCATATCTAACTCCGGTTTCAAAATATCAACCACAACATATTTACCTACCAAGTTGATGTTTAATTCATCAATGAGGTCGATCACATTTTTGTAGGTTGCTTTATCATCGGTCTTAATTAGAAAAGTAGGTGTTTCTTTACTCGCTTTAGCCTCTTTAACCATACGCTTGTAGGTTGTATCGGCTATTTGCTTTTTCGTTAGCTTATCGTCAAGCGCTTTAATATTATCATATAACCATTTGTTCTTATCGGTTAAATATTTATGCAAGCTCTTGCTGCCGGTTTGCGAAAAATCCAATTCAGTTAATGCTGTTTTCGGACCATTCTCTCCATCCTTATCCTTGAACTCACCTTCATAATAAAAGATCTTATCGTCTTTCGTTAAAATAAAAGTGATACCATTTTTAATAGGCTTTTGATCAATAGGATTATCAGGAGGAACCGGGAATGTAAGTTCCATTGATTTTGGTTTACTGAACGTTGATGTTAATACGAAGAACGTTAATAACAGGAACGCTAAGTCTACCATGGGCGTCATATCTATACGGGTGCTCTGTTTCTTGGCGCGTTTTTTACCGCCTTTACCGTGGCCACCGCCGCCGCCTTCTGCTATCTCTGCCATTGTTTAATTTTTTAATTAGTGTGGTTTTCCTGCGTCAAGCACAGTTCCGCCACCTTCTAATGAGGTTATTAAATTAAATTGATAGATCTTAAGATCAGTGAACGTTTTAACAACATCTTTCACATAGATATACTTGGTACCGCCATCGCATTTAATGGCGTAACGTGGCTTTTCAGCTTTTAGATCCTGGCCCGCAGCTTCCGCTTTTTCTTTCGCTTCGTTGTAGGCCTTTACTGCTTCTGCACCACCAAGTGCTATCCAATCTTTCAATTGATTATTCTTTGTTAAGGTATCCATTGGAACACCTTTTTGAGGTTGAAAACTCTGACGTTCGTTTTCGCTGGCATCAATGTATCGAGGAAGATCCTTCACATCAACACCAAAACTTGGCAAACCGCTGAACTTTTTAATTTGCTCTTCAGAAAATGCAACACCATATTTTTTGCTCATTTCTCTTAAAGCGTTCATTTTAGCGGTTGAGTTACTGATCCCGAAGAATACTCTTCCCTTATCGTCAATTGTTACCATGATATGGTTGTCGGGTAAAGTAACCTGACCAATTGATGAAGGCGGATCAACCGTTACCGGCTCTGCCATACGAAAAGACGCTGTCAACATGAAAAAGGTAACCAACAGGAAAGCCAAGTCCACCATGGGTGTCATGTCTAACGATGGGGCTCCTCCTTTTGATGGTTTTTTTGACATTGCTATCTTTTTTATTTAGATGAATACTAATTTATTTTTCCATAAATAATTTTCGAAAAAACTGTTAAAGTTCTCCGATAATTATTTTCCGCTTGTTTGGAACTCTTCAATGATGGTGAATCCAGCCTCATCCATTGCATAAGTGATCTGGTCAATTCTATTACTGAATAAGTTATAGAAAATGATCGCTAATGCCGAAGTTAAGATACCCACTAATGTGTTTACAAGCGCCTCAGAAATACCGGTTGCTAACGCTGAAGTATCAGGAGCACCTGCATTTGCTAAAGCCGCGAACGCACGGATCATACCCACAACCGTACCAATAAGACCGGCTAAGGTACCAATAGAAGCCATTGTAGAAATTACAACCATGTTCTTAGATAACATAGGTAATTCTAATGAAGTAGCCTCTTCTAATGCTTTTTGAATAGCGTGAACTTTTGCTTCTTTATCCATATGCGTATCGTTTTGAACGAATTGGTATTTAACGATACCTTCGTGCACTACGTTAGCTAATGAACCTTTTTGCTTATCGCAAGCAGCTAAAGCTCCTTCAAAATCATGCTTAGAGATCAATTCTTTAATGTTTGCAACAAACTTATCTGTTTGGCCTTTACCATTTGCCTTCATAATAGTTACAAAACGCTCAATAGCGAAGGTAACTACGGTTAATAAGAAACCGATAAGGATAGGTACGATGAAACCACCTTTGTACATGGTTCCTAAGATGTTGTGCGGATGTCCTTTAATAGGGTCGCCACCTTCAAAGTTACTAGGTGCTCCAAGCACGCTATTAAAGATAAATACGCCAATA
>JBIKKW010000229.1:0-3091 GCA_044360115.1 Bacteroidia bacterium | reverse complement strand
ATCTGATCAACGGTTCCTATTCCATTAATCGAGTGAAATTTACCTTGTTCTGTATAATAAATTTTTAATGGCGATGTTTTGTTGTTGTATTCGTTAATACGGTTTCTGATGATGGTTTCATTCTTATCATCTTCACGTCCGCTGTTTTGTCCGCGTAACAATAAACGTTTGGTTAACTCTTCATCATTTACTTCTAAAGCCAACATTGCATGAATGGCAGTACCTTTCTTTTGTAAAAGATCATCTAAGGCAATTGCTTGTGCCGTTGTTCTTGGAAAACCATCAAAAATAAAACCTTTTACATTTGGGTTAGCATCCAATTTTGATTCGATCATACCAATAACAATTTCATCACTTACCAGATCACCTCGATCCATAATGGCTTTTGCTTTTAATCCCAATTCGGTTCCTCTTGCGATCTCTGAACGCAATAAATCACCGGTACTTAAATGTACCAAACCATATTTGTTGATCAGGTTCTCTGATTGAGTTCCTTTTCCGGCGCCCGGAGGCCCAAACAATACAATGTTTAACATTTCCATGATCTTTATTTTTTTAATTTAATTAAGCGAGTACATAAATTTCTTTGAGGTTACGTCCCATCCCATCATAATCCAATCCATATCCAACTACAAAATCATTCCCAATATTCATTCCAACATAATCTATCGCAAAATTCTTTTTAAAGGCATCGGGTTTATAAAGTGCAGTTGCGATCTTTATTTGTTTTACCTTCTTATCTTTTAATACATCCAGCATTTTTTCCATGGTGTTACCCGAATCAACAATATCTTCAACTATCACAACCGTTCTATTCTCTAAATTCTCTTTCACACCAATAAGTTCATTTACTTTACCTGTACTTTGTGTTCCATGGTAACTAGCCATTTTTACAAATGAAATTTCGCAAGGAATGCTTACTTCACGTAAAAGATCGGCAGCAAACATAAATGAGCCATTTAAAACTACTAAAAAAAGTGGAAACTCATTTGCTAGCTCTTCATTAATTTGTCCGCTCACACGTTTTACCGCTTCATTTATTTTTGAAACAGAAATAAAAGGTTTGAATTGTTTGTCTTTTATGGTAATTAACTCGCTCATTAGCAGGGCAAATATAAGGGTTTTTCCTAAATTTTGAAGTAAACAAAGGGGTTTGGGCCTATTTTGTATATTTGTAGCCTTGGCATCCATTGGAAAAGATATTGATTTTGCTGCAAAAACCCTTGAAAATGGCGGGCTGGTGGCTATTCCTACCGAAACCGTTTATGGTTTGGCAGCGAATGCCCTTAACGAAAAAGCCGTTTTAAGTATTTTTGAAGCAAAGCAACGTCCGTTTTTTGATCCCTTGATCATTCATATCCCGGGAATTGACCATGTATCAAGGTATGCCGAGTTTGCAGATGAGCGTTTAAAAAAGCTGGCAGAGGCGTTTTGGCCCGGACCACTTACACTTTTATTACCTAAGCGATCGGTTGTTCCTGATCTGGTTACCTCAGGCTTGCCGCAGGTGGCAGTTCGTGTGCCGTTTCATAAGTTAACATTAGAATTATTAAATAAACTTGATTTTCCTTTGGCCGCACCAAGCGCCAATCCGTTTGGATATGTTAGTCCAACCGAACCCGAGCACGTTGATAAGCAATTGGGAGATAAGGTAGATTATATTTTGGATGGCGGTAAATGTGAAGTGGGTTTAGAATCGACCATTGTTGGCATAGAGGAGGGCGTGCTATGTGTGTATCGATTGGGTGGATTGGCTATTGAAGAGATTGAGAAAGCGGTTGGAAAAGTTGAATTGCGTTTGAACTTATCGAGCGATCCGAAAGCACCGGGACAATTAAAGAACCATTACGCGCCACGAAAGCCTTTGTTTATTGGTGATCTGAATGAGCTAATTCAAAAACACAAAGCTCAAAAAATAGCAGCTATTGTTTTTGGTAAGAAAGAAATTGCTGCAACAAACTACACATTTAATTTATCGGATAAAGGCGATTTGAAAGAAGCAGCAGTGAATTTGTTTTCGGTATTAAGAAAAATAGATGAAACGGATGCAGATGTGATCGTTGTGGAACCATTGCCAAACGAAGGATTGGGACGTGCTATCAACGATCGATTAAAACGCGCTGAATTTAAATCGTAATTAATTCATTAAGTTTCTTACCTCTTACTTCGTCATTCTTACTTCTAACCTCTAACCTCTATTTTCTAACTTCTAAAATCTAACCTCCTAATAATTAACCTGACTCACTTCATTTTCAGTTTTTAAGAACACCCATTCTAAAAAGCGTAATTCGCTTAATTTTTTTGAGCCTTTTGCTGTCTCAGTATCTTGCAAGAGTTGATGGATAGGGTAATTGTTGTCGATCGTTGTTTTGTCGCGGGTTTTAGGTTTAAGGAAGAAATATTCATTTTGATTTTTTTCAAATAAGATCACATAAACAGTTGTATCACCTTTCAAAAATAATTTATCGCATACAATTGCTGTTTCGGGTTTATGAATAAAACTTTTTTTGACGTTGACAGGAAACAGTTCAATTTTCTGACCAATTTTTGAAGTTAAAAAATATTCATATGCATTTTCGCCTCTGATCTTTAAGGCCAATGAACCAAATAATCTGAAGTCTTCATCTTGGTTTTTGGTGATGTAGAACGGAAGTTTGATAGTGATCTTTTGGTAATAATTTTTATAGATCTTAAAACGGCTAGCCCGCAAAATTACGATGATAAATAAAAAACCGTCACCTATTAAGTGAAAAGAGGTATTTAATAAAGCGGCTTTAAAACTATCTACATAAGTGATATAGGCAATTCCAATTACCATTGTAAAAAAGTACCAAAGTATCAATCGGTAGAATAAACTACTGGAATAATTAATACGTGAATAGTCGAATGCGTTTGAAAAATTAATGGCATTGTTTAGCATAGAGATCCAAAAGTTGATCCCAATGAGGTAAACAATAATTACTAGTATAGGAGAGAAAAATGAAAAGTGCGGATTGATAATAAAATAGTCAAATAAGCCATGTGAGCTTATGGCGGCAAAAAAGGCCACTATTACATTTGTGAACTGATTACCCTTATTAAAAACTTTTAA
>JBIKKW010000097.1:0-11377 GCA_044360115.1 Bacteroidia bacterium | reverse complement strand
ATAAGTGTAGATCCCGATGTAGATCGTTTAGCATTGGTTTGTGAAGATGGTGAAATGTTTGGTGAAGAATATACATTGGTTGCTGTGGCAGATTATGTGTTGCAATTAAAAAATGGAAACACCGTAAGTAATTTATCAAGCACAAGAGCATTAAGAGACGTTACGGAAGCAAAAGGAGCCAAGTATTCGGCGAGTGCGGTTGGAGAAGTGAATGTGGTTAGAATGATGAAGGAGACCAATGCTGTTATTGGTGGTGAAGGAAATGGCGGGATCATTTTACCGGAACTACATTACGGCAGAGATGCATTGGTTGGTATTGCTATCTTTTTAACGCATTTAGCCAAGTTCGGCAAATCGGTTTCGATGCTACGTAAAACCTATCCGAGCTATTTTATTTCTAAGAATAAAATTGAACTAACACCTTCTATAAACGTAGATAAAATACTGGAAGACATTAAGTTAAAGTATAAGAAACAACCTATTAATTCAGTTGATGGTGTAAAGATCGAATTTGAGAACGAATGGGTTCATTTACGTAAAAGTAATACCGAACCGATCATACGTATTTACAGCGAAAGTGAAAGTATGACCACCGCTGATAATTTGGCTAAAAAGATCATCAACGATATTAAGGAACTTATTAAAAACTAATTTTGCTTAACTTTAATCGGAAAAAGAAGCAAGAAAAACATAAGAAATGAAAGTTTATTTAGATAACGCCGCAACAACGAAACTTGATGAAGCTGTAATTGAAGCAATGCTTCCTGTAATGCGCGAAGAGTATGGAAATCCATCATCAATACATGGTGCCGGAAGAAAAGTGCGAAGCATTATTGAAAATTCAAGAAAAACGGTTGCCAAACTTTTAAATGTTACACCCGCAGAAATTTTCTTTACCTCGGGTGGAACAGAAGCAGACAATACTTGTATTATTCAAGTTGTTGAAAATCATAATATTACACACGTTATTTCAAGTAAAATTGAACACCATGCGGTTGAGCATACCATTACTGTTTTAGAGAAGAAGGGAAAGGTAAAAGTTTCATGGGTAAACATTGATAGCAAAGGTAATGTGGATATGAACCACCTGGAGGAGTTACTAAAAACAAATCCACGCACATTGGTTTCATTGATGCACGCGAACAATGAGATAGGTACGCTATTACCAATAAAAGAAGTTGGTGAATTATGTGAAAAATACAATGCCATTTTTCATAGCGATACCGTTCAAACCGTTGGTCACTACCCTATCAATTTAAAAGACATTAAAGTTCATTTTATTACCTGCGCGGCTCACAAATTCCACGGTCCTAAAGGTGTTGGTTTCTTATACATCAATCACGCTATAAAGATCAATCCATTTATCAATGGTGGTTCACAGGAACGTAATATGCGTGGTGGAACAGAGAATGTTTATGGTATTGTTGGTTTGGCCAAGGCACTTGAGATCTGCTACAACGAAATGGATGAGCATATCAAACATATTTCGGGCTTAAAGCAATACATGATGCAAAAGCTTCAGGATGCAATTCCGGGTATCGAATTCAATGGCGAAACCAGTCCAGAAAAAGCCCTTTATACGGTTTTAAACTGCCGTTTTCCGGCTCACCCAAATGCCGAAATGTTGCTGTTTAACCTTGATATTGCCGGCATTTTTGCCAGTGGCGGAAGTGCCTGTACGAGCGGTAGTAACCAGGGAAGTCACGTTTTAAGAGGTATTGGTGCCGATATGAGTCGCCCATCGGTTCGTTTCAGCTTTTGTAAATACAATACCAAAGAAGAGATCGATTTTGTTGTAAAAAAGCTGGAAGAGCTTTTTGCAGTTGAACAAACTGCCTAATTTTTTTTGAAAAAATAGTTTTACTATTCGATTTTTTAGTTATATTTGCACCCTTAAAAATTATTAAACCTTTATACAAAGATGTTAATTGTACAAATAAAAGAAGGCGATACTATTGAGAAAGCCTTAAAGAAATACAAAAAGAAGTTTGAAAAAACAGGTGTTGTAAAACAATTGCGTAACCGTAAACAGTTCACTAAGCCTTCTGTGCGTCGCAGAGAAGAGATCATTAAAGCTGTTTATAAGCAAAAGTTGCAAGAAGGCACTTTAGACAAATAATATTATTTTAAATTTTTCTTGAAATCCTAAACTGAATTGAGTAAATTCGGTTTAGGATTTTTTGTTTATGGGCGTGGCTGTTGTTAGTGAATTCTTAACTTACCTCGAAAAGATTAAAAAACTTAGTCGCCACACCATTATTTCCTATCAAAACGATCTATTACAATTCGAATCCTATCTTACCAATGAAATTGGTATATCAGATATTACCAAGGCCAACCATCAGCACGTAAGAGGCTTTATTGCCAAATTAATGGATGAAAAAAATGCGCCAAAAACGGTTAACCGTAAGCTTTCTTGTTTAAAGGCCTTTTATAAATACCTGCTCCAACAACAAATTATTAGTGTAAATACCATTTCAAAGGTACAAGGACCAAAAACACCTAAAAAGCTGCCCGTATTTGTTGAAGAGGCAAATATGGATCAATTACTGGATAAACTATCCTTTAAAGATGATTTTGACGGATTACAAAATAAATTGATCCTTAATTTATTATACCAAACCGGCATCAGACGATCGGAACTTTTAGGCCTAAAGAACGGTGATATAGACCTTTATAACTCCGAAATTAAGGTTTTAGGAAAGCGAAATAAAGAAAGAATCATTCCTGTAAGTATTGATCTTAAACGTAACCTTGAAGCCTTTATGAACGTAAAAAGAGATAAGGGATTAAGCAGCGATTTTATGTTTGTTACTAAAAAAAATAAGCCTCTTTCAGCCTCTCAGGTATACACCATCGTTAAGAAACATCTAACCTTAGTAACTACTCTGCATAAAAGAAGTCCACATGTGCTCCGTCACACCTTTGCAACACATTTATTAAATAATGGCGCCGATATAAATGCCGTAAAAGAATTATTAGGTCATGCTAATTTATCGGCCACACAAATTTATACGCATAACACCATCGAAAAACTAAAGAAAACCTATTTACAATCACACCCGCGATCGGGTAATTAAATGAATAACTAACAAGAACAATTAACTAACCACTAAAAACACAAACACGCCTTAGCTTAAGCAGCGGCGGGTAAAAAGGAGGAAACAAGTTATGACAATCAACATCCAATCAGTGCACTTTGATGCAGACAAAAAACTTTTAGGTTTTGTAAATGAAAAAGTTTCAAAATTAAATACCTTTTATGATGGTATTATTAACAGCGAGATCATTTTAAGATTAGATAAGAACAGCAACGCCGAAAATAAGATCGCCGAGATCAAAATGCATGGAAAAGGCCAAGAGTTTTTCGCTAAAAAACAATGCGCCACGTTTGAAGAAGCTACCGATCTGGCATGTGAGGCCTTAAAAACACAAGTAAAAAAATATAAGGAAAAGCATCAATAAGCTCCATTTAACTTAACATTAAAGCCACTTTTAAAGTGGCTTTTTTATTGAATTGCATTTTAGTTGTTATTTAAAACAAATTAAACGATATAATCGTTGAGCTTGTCGATAAATTAATTATTATTGCAATATGCAATCAATCACAACAAAAGGTGCCGTTATTCATTTTAGAGATGATGGTATTATACATGTTCATTATGATGATTGTTTATTTACACTTGAGGAAATAAAGAACATTTTTTACACCACTCGTCAGCATTCGCCCTGGGATTTAGCGCCCATATACTTATCAGGTGGTACTTTTACCAATCAAGATGCCGATGCAAGAGCATTTAGTGGAAGTGAAGAAGTTATGAAACACAGTTCGGCCATTGCATTCCTATCAAAAACTACAGCCGAAAAATTACTTGCCAATTTTTTTATACGTTTCAACAAACCCAGCAAACCAACAAAAGGCTTTACAAACGAAACCGATGCCATTAACTGGTTAAAACAATTTGAAACTATAGCCAAAAAATAAATTGTTACTTTTACATTTTATTTAAACCATGGGCGATTTTTCAAAACACAAATTTGGCACAAAGGCCATTCATGCAGGTGCAGATCCTGATCCTTCAACCGGAGCCATTATGACTCCGATTTTTCAAACATCTACTTACGTTCAGGAATCACCCGGCGTAAATAAAGGTTACGGATATGCGAGAGGTAAAAACCCAACGCGCGAAGCGCTTCAAAAAAACATTGCTGCCTTAGAGAACGGTAAACATTGTGTATGCTTTAGCAGTGGTATGGGTGCAACCGATGCCGTAATGCGTATGTTACGTCCGGGCGATGAGGTTATTACCGGCGATGACCTTTACGGAGGCTCTTACCGCATGTTCACAAAGATCTATGAGAACTATGGTATTAAATTCCACTTCATTAATTTAACGGATGCCAATAATATTAAAAAATACATCAACCAAAACACCAAGTTGATCTGGGCCGAAACGCCTACCAACCCAACCATGCAGATCATTGACATTGCAGCTTGCTCAAAGATCGCAAAGGAAAACAATTTGTTATTGGCTGTTGATAATACCTTTGCTTCACCATATTTACAAAACCCCTTGGCCTTAGGTGCTGATATAGTGATGCACTCGGTTACCAAATATTTAGGCGGACATAGCGATGTGGTTATGGGAGCGTTGGTGATGAATGATGATAAGCTACACGAACAAATTTATTTCATATTGAATAGTTGCGGGGCTAATCCCGGACCAATGGATTGTTTTTTAGTAATGCGCGGTATTAAAACTTTACACTTACGCATGGAGCGCCATTGCTTCAACGGTAAAAAAATTGCTGAATTCTTAAAAACGCATCCAAAGATCGAAAAGATCTACTGGCCGGGCTTTACTGATCATCCGAACCACGATATCGCTAAAAAACAAATGCGCGATTTTGGAGGCATGATCTCAATCGTATTAAAAAACGCAAGTATTGAAGATACTTTTAAAATAGCTTCTTCATTCAAAGTATTTTCGTTGGCCGAAAGTTTGGGTGGTGTTGAATCCTTGATCAATCATCCTGCAACTATGACGCATGCATCTATACCAAAAGCAGAGCGCGAAAAAGCAGGTGTTGTAGATAATTTATTGCGTTTAAGCGTTGGCGTTGAAGATGTGGAAGATTTGATCGAAGACCTAAAACAAGCATTAGCATAAATAATAAAGTCCCGATAACTCGGGACTTTTTTTTGATCTTAATATTCAATTAGGCTTTCATTTTTTTGGTAAACTTATCTGCCATTTGAATAGCTTCGTACAAGTTGATCAAACCGGCATTTTTACCTAGACTTTCAAACTTTACATAACGATCCTTATCCCCTTTTTTACTTCCGGGTTTAATAACCTTTTTGCCTTTGTATGTTTTTAAACTACTCTTTATTAAAATAGTTTTTATTTGCTCTGGTGTTAAACTTGGGTAATATGATTTTAAAACAGCAGCAACACCTGCAGCCACAGGCGTTGCCATACTTGTACCACTGGCATCTTTATATTCATTTTCAGGTGTAGTTGAATAAATATCAACTCCAGGAGCAAACAGATCAATTGATTTCTTACCGTAATTTGTAAATGGTGCAGCAATCATCGAATCCGGCTTCCAGCTTAAAGCGCCAATAGTGATCATATTTGTTGCATAACCTTTTCCTTCATATTTTGCTGTAGGATAATGTGTGATCTCATCAATATTCAAATGATCATTACCTGCGGCATGCATTAATAATACACCTTTTGATTGTGCATATTTAACGGCATCGTCAACAACTTTCTTATTCCATGAATAACGTTTACCAAAACTCATGTTTAATATTTTAGCGCCGTTATCAACTGCATAAATAATGGCATTGGCAATATCTTTATCGCGCTCATCACCATTAGGCACACAACGCACTGCCATGATCTTCACATCAGCCGCAACGCCATCCATTCCTTTTCCGTTATTACGCGCTGCTGCAATAATACCCGCTACATGCGTTCCGTGGAAACTATGCGGCCCCTTACAATCTGCATTACCATAATTTTTTTCATAAGCATCTTCGTAATTATCGCCTACAATTGTTCTAGGATCAACATCAGGATTTAAACCAACTTCAACCATGGTTGACATTTGCTCGTATCCCTCATCAATTTGTTCTTTGAACTCATTAAAGGTTGAATTGCCTTTTTTCATAGATAAAGTACAAATGGCTTTAACCTGTTTTACAGATTTATCTTCTGTTGTGTACTTCTCTATATTCTCTAACTTAATTTCTGATACGCCTTGTTGAGCTTTAATATCAGCTTCCATTTTGGTTAAGGCTTCCTTTAAAAACTTCATTTGATTATAAGCCGGCTCATACTTTGCCTTTGTATCATTCATTGCCGTTTTTACCTCTTCATAAATTGCAAACTCCGCCTTCTCTTCTTTGGTTTTAAGATCGGCTTTTGTTTTACCTTCGTATTTAGGTTTGTATTTACGGTATAAACGGGTCATCTCCAGATTATCGGCATCCACGTTTTTTCCATCTTTACCACCAATAAAACTCCAACCATGAATATCGTCGATGTAACCATTCTTATCATCATCAATACCATTACCTGCAATTTCTCCTGGGTTGGTCCACATCACATCCTTTAGGTCTTCATGGTAATAATCTACACCACTATCCAAAACAGCAACAATAACAGGTACCGGCTTTTTATCTTTTAATAATTCTTTATAAACGCGCTCGGTACTTACACCATTTACCTTATCATTTGTGGGATCTAAATTGAACCAATTATCAGGACGCTTTTGAGTTTGTGAGAATAAAAACCCACTCATCAATAAAGCGGAAATGGAAATGAAGATTTTTTTCATCTATTTTTTCGTTTTAAATTTTATCTAAAATAATAATTTATCTATCACAGATAAATACCGTTTAAACTAATTAACACTTTTAGTTATTCATTTTAGCTACTGCTTCAATGATGTCGTGTTTAGTAATGATATGCATGTTACCACCCAGATCACGCAATAGAACTGCATTGTTATCCTTAGTGATCAGTTTACTTACTTCCTCAATTGGTGCTTGCTCACCAACTACCGGAAAGGCTGACTGCATAACTGCTTTTACCGTTTGATTTTTGATATCGTTGTTCTCAATTAATTTATTGAAAAGATAGTTGTCGTTCAACGATCCAACATATTCTCCTTTATCAACTACTGGTATCTGCGAAATATTATATTTATTTAAAATAGATAATGCTTCATTTACTGATGCCGTTACATCAATGGTCAGTAATTTTTGATTTTTATGATTAGCAACCAGATCAATTGCTTTTGGTTTGGTAACCTCTAGGAAATTACGATCACGCATCCAATCGTCATTAAACATCTTACCCAAATAACGTGTTCCATGATCGTGGAAAATGATCACCACCACATCATCTTTTTTGAACATATGCTTCATTTGGATCAAACCTGCTAATGCAGATCCTGCGCTGTTTCCAACAAAGATACCTTCTTCACGAGGAATGCGACGTGTCATAACAGCTGCATCCTTATCAGTTACTTTTTCAAAATGATCAATGATATTGAAATCAACATTCTGTGGTAAAAAATCTTCGCCAATACCTTCGGTGATATATGGGTAGATCTCATTCTTATCAAAGATTCCCGTTTCTTTATATTTTTTAAATACCGAACCATAGGTATCAATTCCTAATACTTTGATGTTCGGATTTTTTTCTTTCAAATATTTTCCGGTACCACAAATGGTTCCGCCGGTACCAACACCTACAACCAAATGCGTTACTTTTCCATCAGTTTGATCCCAGATCTCCGGGCCGGTTTGCTCATAATGCGCTAATGCATTACTCGGATTATCGTACTGGTTAGGCTTCCAGGCATTTGGGATCTCATTCACCAAACGTGATGATACCGAATAGTATGAACGTGGATCTTCAGGATCAACATCTGTAGGGCATACGATCACCTCTGCACCAAAAGCACGTAAAGCATCCACCTTTTCTTTACTTTGCTTATCAGTTGTAGTGAAGATACATTTGTACCCTTTAATTACAGCAGCAATAGCCAATCCCATACCGGTGTTTCCGCTGGTTCCTTCAATAATAGTTCCACCCGGTTTTAAACGTCCATCCTTCTCTGCATCTTCTATCATTTTAATAGCCATACGATCTTTAATGGAGTTACCCGGATTAAATGTTTCAACCTTGGCATACACATCACAAGGAAGATCTTTAACTGTTTTATTTAATTTTACCAATGGTGTATTTCCTATGGTCTCTAAAATATTCTTACAAACTTTCATTTTATTTAATTGATACTAATTTCACCTCTAAGGTTGGTTTCTAATAATTTTTTGATCTGTTGGTTTGATGTTTTTTGTCCGAGCAAGAACATCAATTTTGTAACGGCACTTTCAAAGGTGATGTCTTGTCCGCTTACAACACCAATTTGTTTCAATCGGCTGCTGGTTTGGTACATACCCTGAATAACTTTGCCTTGCACACATTGTGTCACATTCAACACAATAATGCCTCTTTTGATGGCTGATTCAATTTCATTTACGAACCACTCTTTGGTTGTGGCATTACCTGCGCCAAAGGTTAAGATGATCACTGCTTTAACACCCGGTGTATTTAAAACCGCGGTGGTTATTTTTTTACTGATGCCCGGAAACAAATGCAACACGGCAATATCATTATTCAATTGCTTGTGCACTTTTAATGCTTTTGATGATGGCTTGGCAATGGCCATTTGATTGTAACTGATCTCTACGCCTGCCTCTGCTAAATGAGGATAGTTAGGCGATTTGAAGGCATCAAAATGTTCGCTGTTGAATTTCAAGGTACGGTTACCTCGGTACAATTTGTATTCAAAATAAACACACACTTCTGTAATGATGGGTTTACCATTTTTTTTCGCAGCGGCAATTTCAATGGCTGTGATCAGATTTTCTTTACCATCGGTACGAATGGTTCCTATTGGTAATTGCGAACCGGTTAACACTACAGGTTTTGCCAAATTCTCAAGCATAAAGCTTAAGGCACTGGCTGTAAAACTCATTGTATCGCTTCCGTGCAACACCACAAAGCCATCATATAATTCGTAATTCTTTTGAATGATCTCTACCATCTGGATCCATATCTCCGGTTGCATATCCGACGAATCAATAGGATGCTTGAAAGATATAGAACTCAATTCTACCTCAAACTTCTTTAGTTCAGGTATTTGGCTTGTGAGTGCTTTGAAATTAAAAGGCTTTAACGATCCACTCACCGGATCATGCATCATACCAATGGTTCCACCGGTATAGATCAATAAGACTTTTGATTTTTTATTTTTCATGAATAAAGAAAGGTCGGTTTAGTTGTTACACCAAACCGACTGTTCATTTTTTAGAATGGTAGATCCTCGTTATCGTCGATATTTGAACTAAATACCGGACTTGCATTGGTTTCAAAACTTGAATTTTGAGTGTTTTGAGTTTTAGCTTGAGCCTGGTTAGCAGATGGATTACCAGCGTTATTAAAACGCTCAATACGCCATGCTTCTAAAGTATTGAAATACTTTACGCCTTGCGGACCATTCCACTCACGGCCACGTAAATTAAATTGTACTTTTAATTCTTCGCCTTCATTGAATTGATCTAACAAATTACATTTGTCTTGCGTTACCTGAAAACTCACATGTTGCGGATACGGTGTATTCGCTTCTGTAGTTAATACAAATTCACGCTTCGAAAAACGATCACTCACCTTTTGAGTATCGAACTTCACTTTTAGGGTTCCTGTTACTTCCATGATATATTTATTTTATTTATTTCTTATTTAATTCAAAAGCTTCAAAGTAAAAATTCAAAACACCACTAACACTCTTGATTTTCCTCTTTTGACTTTTAACTTTTACCTTCTTCTTTTCAACTTAACAAAACCAACCACGCTTCCTTAACCTTATTGGCTTCCAATAAAGTTTTAGCGTATTGGTGCTTGGCATTCTCATCCGAAAATTGTTGCATTCCTTTTTTGTATTCAGCAATTTCTTCGGTTGAAGGCAAGGCTTCTACACTACCCAACAAACCTAAATTATTTCCGCTTAACACCTTGCTATGTTTTATAGATTCAGGAAAAACATCTATCCCAATTCCAATGGTTGTGATCGGCTTTTGTACTTCAAACAAACTGTCGCCCGATGCTCGGCAATACCAGTTATCTCCCATACGTGAAACCAGATCGATCTTTTTTGTATCAATATGTTTTTCAGCATTCAACACATCATCCTGAATATGGATCTTCACCACTTCACAAATAACCAAATTACCTGCCCCACCTTGCGTACCCAAACTCTTCACTTCATTAACCTTACATTCAATTTGCACCGGCGATTCCTTTACGCGAAAAGGCTTAACAACATCAGAAGGGATAGGTGTGAAATTGGCTTTCTCAAATTCGTTAACGCCTTTTGGAAACGGACTGCTGGCCAAACTCATTTGATGCACCATGTTGTAGTTTACCATGTTGATCACCACTTCCGGAACTTCCAACACATTATCTAAGGTATCTTTTGTTGCTCCTGTGCGTCCACTACGCGCCGGTGAAAACACTAAAATTGGCGGATTACTAGAGAACACATTGAAAAAGCTGAAAGGTGCTAAATTTGGTTTACCATCTTTACTTATGGTACTTGCAAAACATATGGGACGAGGTGCAACTGCATTTTGAAGGTATTTTTGCAGCACTTGCACCGATAAATCTTTAGGATCGAGGCTTAACATTGTATAAAGTTAACAATAAACTCGGGGCTGAAATAGTGATGTTGAAAAATACTAAAAATGTGAATATTTTTTGAAATAGCAGTAAAATCAGCTATATCAGGGCAAGTAAAGTTAAATATCCGGCTGCAAAACCTATGAAGGCCAACCACGAAATGTGTTTCAAATACCAGCCAAAACTGATCTTTTCGATACCCATGGCAACCACGCCGGCCGAGGATCCTATGATGAGGATACTACCACCTGTACCTGTTGCATAACACAATAAACTCCAAAATGCATGATCACTCGCGTAAGAACTTAATGGATACATACCCTGAAAAGCCGCTACCAGTGGCACATTATCAACTATTGCCGAAAACACACCGGTAATGAATAAAAGTGTATGTTCATTCGGGATCTTGTGAGAAAGGTAACCTGAAAGATCACTTAAAATACCGGCGGCTTGCAAAGCCCCAACGCTTAATAAAATGCCTAAGAAAAACAAGATACTTGGTGTATCTATCTTCGTTAAGGCATCTGCAACCGTGAAGCGTTCTTCCTCATTTCTGCGCTTGGCAATAATTTCGGTGATGATCCAAATTAAACTTAAACCCAATAACATTCCCATGT
>JBIKKW010000096.1:0-11494 GCA_044360115.1 Bacteroidia bacterium | reverse complement strand
CAGTTTGAAGAGGGATTTTAAATCATTTTAGAATGTTAAATTACTAAAGATCCACATCAACTTTTGCTAATGAATCGCTCATATATTCGCCATTCTTTAACTTATTTACGATCTTACTGAAACTTTCAATGGTGTATTTTACATCCTCCAATGTATGAACTGCAGTAGGGATCAATCGTAAAATGATCATTCCTTTCGGGATAACCGGATATGTTACCATTGAACAGAAGATACCAAAATTCTCACGAAGGTCTTTAACCATATTGGTTGCTTCAGGAATACTACCATTTAAATATACTGGTGTAACCGGACTGTTTGTATCACCAATGTTAAAGCCTGCTTTTTGTAAGCCGCTTTGTAATGCACGCGTGATCTCCCATAATTTCTCTTTGTACTCCGGATGATCACGCATTAATTCGATACGCTTTAAAGCACCTACAACTAAAGGCATAGGCAATGCTTTCGCGAAAATTTGCGAACGCATATTGTAACGTAAATACGTGATAATATTTTTATCGGCACTGATGAATCCTCCGATCAATGCAAATGATTTGGCAAATGTTCCAAAATAAACATCAATTCCATCCTGGCAACCTTGTTCTACGCCTGTTCCACCGCCATTAGCTCCCATTGTTCCAATACCATGCGCATCGTCAACAAACATTCGGAACTGATATTTTTTCTTCAGATCAACAATTTCCTTTAATTTACCTTGATCACCACGCATACCAAATACACCTTCAGTGATCAATAAAATACCGCCACCATTTGCTTCTGCAATTTTTGTAGCGCGTTGTAGTTGCTTTTCACAATCTGCAATATCGTTATGCTTAAATACAAAACGCTTACCAATATGTAAACGCATACCATCTAAAATACAAGCATGGCTCTCTGCATCATAAACAATAACATCATGGCGGTCAACCAATGAATCAATAGCGCTAACCATCGCTTGATAACCAAAATTACAAAGGATGGTATCTTCCTTCTGAACAAAAGCAGATAACTCTTTTTCAAGTTGCTCATGCTTATCTGAATTACCACTCATCATACGCGCACCCATTGGTAACGCTAAACCGTATTGTGCCGAAGCATCAGCATCCGCTTTTCTAACTTCCGGATGGTTTGCTAAACCTAAATAGTTATTTAAACTCCAGTTCAATAACTTCTTCCCTCTAAAGGTCATATATGGTCCAATTTCTCCCTCTAATTTCGGGAAAGTAAAATACCCATGAGCTTCTTTTGAATGCTCACCAATTGGGCCCATATTATCAATCACTTTTTTAAAGATATCTCTCATTTTGTAAATTTTGAATGAAGTGCAAATGTATGATTTTTTGCGCTAAAATGCAAGAATCCCTTAGTGTTCATCAACTTAAACTTGTTATTAAGTTAAGCGACTAACCCTCTTTTTAAAGGCTATTATTTCGCGAAATTTGCCTATCTTCATTAAGTTGGAAAGTAATTACTGCATATTCAACGGTCACCTTGTAAGCTTGTACGAGCCATTTATTTCTTTTCAAAACCGAGCCTTCAGATACGGCGATGCCCTTTTTGAAAGTGTTCGGTTGGCAAATGGTAAGATCATGTTCTTAAGCGACCACATTACACGCCTAAAGTTGGGCATGACCGTTTTGCGAATGAATGTTCCTGCCGAATTCAGAACGGAGAATATCAAAGCACTGATAAACGAATTACTGGAACAAAATCACATACTCGAAAATGCACGTATTCGTTTGACCGTTTTTAGAAATGAAGGTGGCTATTATGCACCGGAAACCAATGATATTTCTTTTTTGATAGAGACCGAAACCCTTGATACCAAAGGTTACGAGCTTAACCAAAAAGGTTTATGGGTTGATATTTATGCCGATATTAAAAAACAGATCAATAAACTATCGAACATTAAAAGTACCAATGCCTTGCATTACGTGATGGCCGGACTTGCCAAGCAAAGTATGAATTTAGATGAATGCCTGCTTGTAAATGATAACGGGTTTATTTGTGAAGCCATCAGCTCTAATATTTTTGTAGTGAAGAACGGTACACTTTTTACAGCTCCTTTAAGCGAGGGATGTGTTGCCGGCATTATGCGTAAACATGTTTTAAATTTAGCGCACCAGCACAAGATCCTTTATTTTGAGAACCAAATTACCATCAATACACTCATGAATGGCGATGAATTGTTTTTAACGAACAGCATACGCGGTATACAATGGGTTGGGCAATTTAAACACAAATATTACACCAATAAAACGGCGCAGTTTTTTACCGAAAAACTCAATATCTTAACCCGAGAATAGCCCGTTTTTTGATTTAACCACTGATTTTCAATGCCTTACGCGTAAATCAATTAAGATCGATCTCTTTTTCTTCCCTCTTTTTTCATTACTTTCGCAAAAGCTTAAATAGCCCCAAAGGCTTTTATATCACTATAATTTAGGCAGTTATTATTTTGTTATATAAAAAAACTTACTATCTTTGCATCCCTTTTAAAAATAAAACATGGAAAAACACTACGAGACGGTCTTCATTTTAACTCCCGTTTTGTCTGATGAACAGGCAAAGGAGGCCGCAAAAAAATTCAAAAAGACCATTACCGACTTGGGAGGTAAGGTAATTAATGATGAGAACTGGGGCTTAAAAAAATTAGCTTACCCAATTCAAAAGAAAACAACTGGTTTTTACCATTTGTATGAATTCACTTCAAACAGCCCTGATATTATCAACTTGTTAGAAGTTGCATACAAGCGTGATGAGCGTATCTTACGTTTCTTAACTGTTGTGTTAGACAAGCATGCTATTGCTTATAGCGAAAAACGCAGAGGTAAAGTTGCTGAAGGTAAAACTAAAAAGAAAGAGAACGCAGGCGCGTAATTAATTATTAAAAATTAAGATCATGGCATCATCAAAAGAAATTAGATATTTAAACCCGCCTTCAGTTGAGGCGAAGAAAAAGAAATATTGCCGTTTTAAGAAAAGTGGCATTAAGTATATTGACTACAAGGATCCTGACTTTTTATTGAAGTTCGTTAACGAACAAGGTAAATTGTTACCACGTCGATTAACCGGAACTTCATTAAAGTATCAACGTAAGGTGGCACAAGCTGTTAAGCGTGCTCGTCACTTATCGTTAATGCCTTATGTAGCTGATTTATTAAAATAATAGGAGGTATTTACAATGGAAGTTATATTAAAACAAGACGTTAAAGGCTTAGGTTACAAACATGATTTAGTAACCGTGAAGAATGGATATGGACGCAATTTCCTTATTCCTCAAGGCATAGCTACTTTGGCTACTGATAGCGCAAAGAAAATGCACGCAGAAACAATGAAGCAACGTGCTTTTAAAGAAGAGAAACTTCGTAAGGAAGCAGCAACTAATGCTGAGAAACTTGCAGGTGTAACTTTAAAAGTTGGTGCTAAAGCAGGTGAAAATGGTAAGATCTTCGGATCGGTTACAACCATTCAAATTGCTGATGCTTTACAAAAAGCAGGTTACAATGTTGAGCGTAAAAATATTGAGATCGCAGGTGATGGTATCAAACAATTAGGTACTTACACTGCTAAAGTTCGCTTATACAAAGAAGTTGCTGCAAACATCAACTTCGAAGTTGTAGCTGAATAATTTCAAATACTATTAAATAAAAAACCCGTTCAAATTGAACGGGTTTTTTTATGCCTTTTTGTTTTCTATCTATGTGAACAAATAATTATGATTGGTATTTAAAGCTACTTAATGAGGAGGTAGTTTCTATTCTTCTCCAACTCGATCTTACCAAAATCAGAGATGATCATCTCTTCTTTATAATCTTTATAACCGTTACTGGTTATTAATATACTGTAGGTACCGGCCGGTAAACTGATCACGTATTTTCCGTTCTTACTGTGTGGCACAAAGGTGTACTCATCGTTTGTGACCTTGTTAGTAGCAATAATTGATACAATAATTTCTTTAGGTTGATGTTCATTCAAAGTATCACCTAAAAAAACCTTGCCAATAAAAATTCGGCTAATTTGCTCATTGTCGTTAAAGCGTACACGGTATGCGTCTAGGTCGCCAAAACCACCCGGACGAAAAGCACTCACATAACCTACCCTGTTATCAGGCGTTACAGATATACTTCTGTCGTCATCTGTTGAATTGATAGGATAACCTAAATTTTCGGGTTTTGTAAAGGTATTATCTTCCTGGTTCCAATAGGTTTTAAAAAGATCGTATCCACCCATACTATTGTGGCCTTCACTTGAAAAATACAAGGTAGAGCAATCTTCCGTTAAAAACGGAAAATCTTCATTGGCAGGTGTGTTAATGTTATCTGGTAAACGGAAAGGCAAACCCCATTTACCGTTTGGCAACTTCTTACACATGTACAGATCATTGTTACCATCCATTTTTTCTCGGCGTGTAAAAAAGAAAACCGAACCATCATCACTAAACGAACCCGAGGTTTCAACCTTTTCGTTGATCATCGGATCTAAAGGTTTATATTTCACAAAATCAACATCAGCATTTTTTCTGGTGGTCATGTATAGATCACCAAACTTATCAATATGATCAATATATACGATCAATTCAGAAGCATCCTTTTTTAAACCAACCACCTGTTCATCAAATCCTGAATTGATAAGCTTTCCGGCGTTCATTGCTTTGGTCCATTTACCATTCTCTATTTTCGAAAAATACACATCACTACTTCTGTAACCATCCATCTCCACTTTTTTTCCACCAATATTATCTTTTCTGCGAGAGGTAAAAGCTAAAAATGTTTCGTTGGCATTTACAAAGGGATAGTAGTCCGGCTCATCACTGTTTATTTCGGGTCCAAGATTTTGAAAGGTTACATTCACCGGGTTATTCATTAAAGTGCGGGCATTTGCAATTTGCTGTAAAAATGGACGGATCTCTTCTTCCTTTTTTGGTTTTAATTCAATATATTTTTTATAGGCGCTTTCAGCTTTTTCTAATTTATTGGTTAAATGGTAAGCACGGCCTAATTCTCGCCAAGCCTCATGATATTCTTTATTTGTTTTAACCAACTTCTCCAATAAAGTAACGGCCTCATCCCTATTTATCTTAGTGTACAACAAGCATTGCGCTAGTTTAAAACGCATTACATCATTCTCAGGATCTTTCTTTAACTCCTTACGGTAAATTGGGATAGCCATTAAATAATTACGATGATTGAAATGCTCATTCGCATCATCCTCATCTAATTTTGCAATAGATTTTGTTTGAGTATAAAATAAATTAGTGCAAATAACCAGCACCAAAACAAACCTGAACTTCAATTGCATATAAGCCATAATGAACACTTAAATATAACAACAATATTTTTTTGAACGAATTAAATTCATCTAAAAAAACAGAAAAAATGAAAAAAATCAGTTTTGTTAATTTTACACAAGTAACATGAAAAAAGCCTGCTCTTATTTAAGGAGCAGGCTTTTAAAATTATGGATCAATTACTTTTCTTTAAAGGTCACTTTCATTTCAACCCTTCTGTTCTTCTGACGACCTTCAGGCGTATTGTTATCAGCAATTGGAACAGTTTGACCATACCACTCAGCAATAATGATATCAGCAGGTACACCCTTTTTAACTAAGTAAGCTTTAACTGCCTTACTGCGTTTTTCTGATAACTGCATGTTCTTATCTGCATCGCCTTGGTTATCTGTATGGCCGCTTAAGGTCAACTTCCACTCATCTTTATGTTGTGCCACTAATTTAGCCAAGTCGTTTAACGATGGGAATGATTTAGGTTTGATGATATCCTTAGCTGTTGCAAACTCTAAACTCGAGAATGCTTTCTCTAAGATCTTCTTCTCAGCCTCTTTCATTGGCGGAGGTGGCGGACATCCTTTTAATTCAACCAAACCAGGAGTAGTAGGACAAGCATCATCTTTGTCTAATACACTATCCTTATCGGTATCTGGCCAAGGACAACCTTTATTCTCTTTTGGACCGAATACTTCTGGACAAGTATCTTCCTTATCCAATAAGCCGTCGCCATCTTTATCAGGACAACCTTTGTATTCCTTCGCGCCAAACACATCAATACAATTATCATATTTATCAGGCGTTCCATCACCATCACGGTCAGGACAACCCATAAACTCTTTTAAGCCGGCCTCATCCGGACATTCATCTTCCTTATCAATGATCTTATCACCATCACGATCAGGACATCCTTTGAATTCAACAGGTCCTTTATCATCCGGACAAGCATCTTCAGCGTCGGTAATACCATCGCCATCTTTATCTGGGCAACCTTGTAATTCTTTAATACCAGGCACTTCAGGGCACTTATCTTCTTTATCTTGGATATGATCGCCATCCTTATCAGGACAACCCAAAAATTCCCAAACACCAGGTACAGTTTTACACTGATCCTTTTTATCAGAAATACCATCTTTATCTTTATCGCGCGGATGACCTGCAGGAATAGGTACTTTTAATGCGAAATATAAGTTCGCACCAAACACATCTTTTTTAACTAAGCCAAGTAAATTATTTGTACCAAACATTAACGGACCAAGACGTAACATAGATCCCATCATGATCGGCTCCCCTCTAACGGCAGTTTGTGTGTTGTAGGTTATTGGTAAGGTATAACCAAACCATTTGTGATCAAAACGAGGAGCTAAGCTAATTGAGGTCCAATCATGCACACGCGCTTCCTTGTTTTTTTGAAGATTGCAAATGTTAGCATTTAAAGCCACATAAAATGGTTTCCAAATATGGTAATCCAATCCGGCATTGATAGAAGTTGGCAATGCCATTTTAAATGTAGTTTCTGATTCTTTTAAACCGAACGTATTTTTCATTAAGGTGTCAAACTGGCCTAAACCATTCACATCAATAGAACGAAGATCCCACATAGACACATCTGCTGTAAAATCACTTGAGTATTCACCTTTTTTAAAGCGAATACCACCAATATCATTAATGGCCAAACTCGCTTTTAATTTGTATTTATTTTGATCACGATACCACAAACCTTTTTCGCCATCCATATCAAACTTATGTTTTTCATATTCCGGTCTGAATTCATAAACCGCACCAATATCAAAACCAAAACCGGGGTAAGATTTAAATTTGTAGTTCTCTTTAAATGTTCCCCAAACATCATCCGTTGTTCCAAAAGCACTAACCAGAGGATCTAAATTATCGCTATGACCATAAGAAACTTCAGATTTAAATAAACTTAAAGTATCAGAGGTTGTAAAATTGTAATCTAAATTTTCAATACGTAAATACACCGCATCCAAGCCTTGCAACAATTTTACAGTAGCACCGGCTTTTAAAAAGTGCTTACCTTTTTCATTAATTACACGTGCATAGGTTAATCCATATTCGCCCCAAAGCATTTGATTAACGCTAAACTTTTTGTTATTTAAATTGGTAACCCATAAGCTTGGGTAAACAAACTCTTCATAAGCCAACTTAGCCATGTTTGGAGAGATGCCATCCACATTCACATAATTACGGATACTCCAGTTAAACGCGATGGAGTTCTTGTGATTCAACGAAACCATAAAGGAAGGAAGCATCACACGGGTATTTAAATAAATGCTTTTGTCCTTAGGACTTTTATCATAAGTATAAATATTATTCTTATAGTAATTAGGTGAGTTCTTATCGGTCTCTTCCCAAGCAGGGAACCTTAAAGTATCATTTACTTTTGTCCATTTCAATGAACTGCGCTTTACACCCACATAATTATTTTGTGCATCAACATGCAAACCAAATAAGGTCATATCAAAGGTCATACGGCTATCGGCTATATTGGCAGGATTGCTGTATACACCTATAACTCCGGCATAATTACTGTTTTGTAGTCCTTGAAAGTCTTGCGAAAAACCCAAAAAACAGGTTGCAACAAAACTTGCAACAAAAAAAAGCTTTTTCATGTGTTAATGTTAGATGAACAAATATAAACTATTTTACACACGCTTTGCCTTTATTTTTCTAAATTTGCACTCCATTTAAGCGAAAAAATGATCGATAAATTAGAAGATATAAAACGCCGTTACGAAGACATTGAATTAAAACTTTCTGACCCTAAAGTGATTTCGGATATGAAGCTGTTTAAGAAGCTGAATATAGAGTTCAGGGAATTAGGTAAGATCGTAGATGCCTATAAAGAATACAAAAAAGTACTTGATAATATTGATAGCGCAAAGCAAGTTTTAGCCACTGAAAAGGACAAAGACTTTTTAGATATGGCTAAAGAAGAATTAGACCAAAACCGAATTAAACAAGAGGAATGGGAAGAAAAGATCCGCTTACTTTTAATACCTAACGATCCGGAAGACGCAAAGAACTGTGTGATGGAATTACGCGCCGGTACCGGTGGCGATGAGGCCAGTATATTTGCCGGCGATTTGTTTGAAATGTACAAGCGCTATTGCGATAACAAAGGCTTTAAAACAGAATTGGTTGACAGTAACCCAGGAACCATGGGTGGTTACAAAGAGATCATTTTTAAAGTAATTGGTGAGAACGCTTATGGCACCATGAAATTTGAAAGTGGTGTACACCGCGTGCAACGTGTACCCGCAACCGAAACACAAGGTAGGGTGCATACCAGTGCCGCTACAGTGGTGGTTTTACCAGAAGCAGAAGAATTTGATGTTGATATTAAAGAATCGGATATTGACATGCAAACTGCCCGAAGCGGTGGTGCCGGCGGACAGAATGTAAATAAGGTAGAAAGTAAGGTAATTCTTACACATAAGCCTACAGGATTGGTGGTTACCTGCCAAACAGAACGTAATCAATTGGGCAACCGCGAAAAAGCCATGCAAATGTTACGTTCAAAAATTTACGATATTGAATATCAAAAACGATTGGAAGAAACCACAAAACGCCGTAAAACCATGGTAAGTAGCGGCGATAGAAGTGCGAAGATCAGAACATATAATTACCCTCAAAACCGTATTACCGATCATCGCATTAATTTAACCTTATACAATTTGGATGATTTTACCAATGGTGAAATTCAGGAGATGATCGATAAACTTCAGTTTGCCGAAAATGCCGAACGCATGAAAGAAGGCGGCGTTTAATTTTTAAACTGAATTCTTTTTTCCTTTAAAAATTCTTATTTTTAAAGTATTGTATCATGAAATTTTATTCATTCATATTATCGGTTTTTGTATTGTGTTCATCATTAAATGGACAAACCATTTTAGACACAAGCAATATTTTACCGAAAAAGATCCTATCGGTTGATTACATCAATTTTGGTGCATCCTTTCCCATCAGTAGTTTTAGTAAACGCATCAAAACAGATGAGAACAGCGGTTTTGCTACCGTTGGTGTTAAGTTAGACGCGGCCATTAATTATCAATTTTACAGGAACCTTGGCATAAAGGCCATGTTCATTTATCAGAACCATCAAATTGATGATTACAAATACAAAAAAGATCTTTACACCGAGGCGCCACTTAACTCTTATACCATTTCATCGAAGGGCTGGAATAATTTCAGTGCCTTATTTGGTGCTTATGCAAATTTTAAGTTAGATGATAACATGTACTTTCAGCCAAAAATTTTACTCGGATTTAATTACGGCACCTCACCTATTATTAATTTAACGGTTGCCGATACCAGCAAAAAAACATTTATTGTTGAACAACAAAGCGGACAGGCCATTTCATTCAGTTACGTTGTAGGTTTTGATTTTAAATTAAACCTGGTTAAAAATTATTATATGCTTTTTGGGTTTGACTCGTATAATGCCGATATGTATTTTGAAGGCGTTAAGGTTAAGAATTTGAACAATGGTACTGAATCGGAATTCAAATTCAAACAACCCATTCAAACCTTAAGCTTAAAGGTTGGTGTTGGCCGAACATTTAAATAGAATTACAGTGTTTAAATCTTCTAAAAACAAGTACAAAAGCAATAATTTAATTTTCTGAACTTTATATCGTGAAGCATTTTTTAGACGAATTGAATCCGGTGCAACGTGCGGCAGCGCAGGCTACTGAAGGCCCGGTGATGATCATAGCAGGAGCAGGTTCCGGAAAAACGAGAGTACTTACCTACCGTATTGCCCACATCATGGAGCGCGGTATAGATCCTTTTAATATTTTGGCATTGACCTTTACCAATAAGGCTGCGCGTGAAATGAAAGAACGTATTGCAAAAATTGTTGGCGCTAAAGAAGCTAAAAATTTATGGATGGGCACCTTTCACTCGGTATTCGCAAAGATCTTAAGAATTGAAGCGGAGAAATTGGGCTACCCAAACAATTTCACCATTTATGATACGGATGACAGTAAAAGCGTTATCAAAGAAATTTTAAAACAGTTTAATTTAGATGACAAGGTTTATAAGCCTTCATTGGTTTTAAATCGCATTTCCGACGCTAAAAATAAATTGATTTCGGCTCAGCAATACATGAACAACAGTGTATTTCAAACCGAAGACAGGCAAAGTAATAAACCGTTACTAGGTCAAATTTTTGAAGCATATCAAAAACGAAATTTTAAAGCAGGCGCTATGGATTTTGACGACCTGTTGTTCAATACCAATATTTTGTTGCGCGATTTTCCGGATATACTTTTAAAATATCAAAACAAGTTCAGATATATTTTGGTAGACGAGTATCAGGATACCAACTTCTCTCAATACGTGATCATTAAACAATTGGCCGCACGTTTTCAAAACATTTGTGTGGTGGGTGATGATGCACAGAGTATTTACGCTTTCCGCGGTGCCAACATTCAAAACATTTTAAATTTTGAAAGAGATTATCCGGATCTGAAAACCTATAAGCTCGAGCAAAATTACCGAAGCACCAAAACCATTGTGGAGGCTGCCAATGTGATCATTGCGAATAACAAAGATCAATTCAAAAAAACAGTTTTCACCGAGAACGAGGAAGGCAATAAGATAAAAGTAATTAATGCTAACACTGATAACGAAGAAGGTCAGAAAGTAGCAAACAGCATTTTTGAAACAAAAAACAATCATCAATACCTGAACAAAGATTTTGCGATCCTATACAGAACCAATGCCCAATCGCGTTCAATAGAGGAAGCCTTAAGACGATTGAACATTCCTTACCGTATTTACGGTGGTATTAGTTTTTATCAGCGTAAAGAGATCAAAGATATTTTAGCCTATTTCCGCTTAACCATTAACCGCAATGATGATGAAAGTTTAAAACGCGTGATCAACTATCCGTTGCGAGGCATTGGTCAATCAACAGTTGACAAGATAAGCGTGGCTGCTGCCGAACATGGTATCAGTTTGTTTACCGTTTGCGAAAATTTAAAAGATTTTTCAACCTTAGGGATCAACACCGGAATAGCCAATAAAATAAGTGAGTTTGTTACCAAGATCAAATCGTATTCACTCATGCTAACTGAAAAGGACGCATTTGATCTGGGAAATCATATCGCCGTGAATTGCGGTTTAGTGAAAGAACTCTATCAAGATAAAACACCTGAAGGCGTTAGCAGATATGAGAACATTCAG
>JBIKKW010000095.1:0-11683 GCA_044360115.1 Bacteroidia bacterium | reverse complement strand
AACCTTTGTTGCCAAGGCAGCAGGTATTTTTTCTAATACCAAAGCAAAACAACCATATTGCTCCAATAATTGCGCATCTTCCATAAGGCGCTCTGCTTCTTCTTCTTCACGTGCACGCACTGTATATGTTCCAAATTTATAAATACTTTGAGGCGTTAAACCTAAATGCCCCATCACCGGAATGCCGGCTGTTAATATACGTTCAATTGATTCTTTAATTTCTTTTCCACCTTCCAACTTCACGCTATGTGCGCCACTCTCCTTCATGATCTTAATGGCCGACCTTAGCGCTTCTTTAGAGTTTGCCTGATAAGAACCAAAAGGAAGATCTACCACAACTAATGCGCGATTTATTGCTCTAATAACGCTACTGGCATGATAGATCATTTGATCCAATGTTATAGGTAATGTAGTTTCATGTCCTGCCATTACATTACTGGCGCTATCTCCAACCAATATCACATCAATTCCTGCATCATCAATGATCTTGGCCATTGTATAATCATATGCTGTGAGCATGGCAATTTTTTCACCTTTAGTTTTCATCTCCTGAAGCGAATGTGTGGTGATCTTTTTATATTCTTTGTGAACCGACATGATGTTTTTATATGACGTAAATGTAAATAAAAAACCCCAATCAAAAGAGATCGGGGTTTTGTAATATCCTTAGGTGAATTTTTAGAAACCTTGTCTGTCTGTGATCTTGTTCTCGATCAACAAACCAACGCAAGCAGCATCAGTTGCCTTATGCTTATCTTTTTCAGCAGCTCCTTGAGGAACGATTACTTCAATAACTAACTGACGAGTACTAACACTTTGGAACTCGAAATACTGAGTATCTTCAGCAGCAGCGTTATCAAATAACAATTCGTTGGTACGGCCATCAAAGATCTTGTAATTAACCTTATCTCCTAAAACTGTTTCACAACAAACAGAGATACGGTAATCCATTCCTTTATAGATCACACAACGTAATTTACTTACCATACCTTGGTTAAATAAACCACTCTTACTTTGCGCGTTGTAAGTCCACTTTTCATTTGATTTCTCAAATGTGCAATACTTTTTATGAAAGCCGCTACAAACGCTGGCTTGCGAAAATCCGGTAAAACTTAAGCAAGCAAATATTATTGATAAAAAAATCGATCTCATGATGTATGATATTATTTAGTTAAAGTATATGAATTTCTTAATGATTTTACTTTTGCAACAATGCCATCGTATACTTCTTTCGACATTACAAGTTGCTTACCTCCGCCAATAACTGTTGCTTTTGAATCGCTTGATTTCTTAGAATCAGCAGCAGTATCCTTCTCAGTGATCTTATTGTATTCTGCCAACAAACCTTCAAAATCTGCCTTAACTGCAGCTACATTAGCATCACTTTCGTGTTTCTTTAAGAATTCAATTAAATTCTCTAAGGTATATTTTTGATCTGCTAAACGCTCAATAACCGGACTGTTTGCATCATACTTCGCTAATTGAGTAGCAATGAATAAACTCTCTAACCATCCTCCTGCAACAACTAATGCTAAAGTTGGACCTTGCTTACTGTCTTCTAAAGCTTCGAAAGATGAGAAATATACATCATCCGTAATTACAGCTAATGAATCAGGTGAGCCAATATTACCTTCCAAACGCTTTAAGATCTCAGGCTTAATGGCAGTAGAAACACCAATTTGATCACCCATGATCTTAACTGATTTGAAATATTTTAAAGCCTCAGAGCCAATTTCAAAAATACTACAATAGCTTAGATCACAACTGTAAATACCAAAATTTAAAGCTTTTGATTTACTATCGTTATAATTTTTTTGATTGTCAGGTGAATTTAAAAAAGAAATGTTCTTATTTGTTTTGCCACCTACCATTTTAATGAAAGTTAGCATTTCGCCCGGTGACGGAACTTGAAAGAATGTTTCAGAAACTGGTGTGTTGATATTTGTTTCAACCTTGGTAGTATCCACCGCTTCCATATCTTCGGTTTTACCTTCTTTATCACCACAACTAGTTAGGACCAATCCTGTTAAAGTTAAAGCGACAAAATAATTTAGCTTTTTCATGTTGTTTTTTTTGATTGTTTGTATCATGTGTTTACGGTTTAACGTTCACACTTTATTTATGATTCCTTAATTAATTTATTTACCAGAGCTGCAGCTTCGTGGAATTCAATTGCTGAATAAACTTTTAAGCCACTGTCTTCAATTAATTTTTTTGCTGCTTCAGCATTAGTACCTTGCAAACGAACAATAATTGGAACAGAAATATTACCAATGTTCTTGTAAGCATCTACAACACCTTGCGCAACTCGGTCGCAACGAACAATACCACCAAAGATGTTCACTAAAATTGCTTTTACTTTCTTATCTTTTAAAATGATCTTGAATGCTTTTTCAACACGCTCTGCATTAGCTGTACCACCAACATCTAAAAAGTTAGCAGGCTCTCCGCCGCTTAACTTAATGATATCCATCGTTGCCATTGCTAAACCTGCACCGTTAACCATACAACCAACGTTACCATCTAATTGAACATAATTCAATTCAGCTTCGCGAGCTTCAACATCAATTGGGTTTTCCTCGGTAATATCACGCATTGCTGCGTAATCAGGGTGACGGAATAAACCGTTATCATCAAAGGTTACTTTACTATCAACCGCAATGATCTTCTCATCGCTTGTTTTTAATACCGGGTTAATTTCAAATAATGATGCATCAATACTTTCATAAGCTTTGTAAAGTGAAGAAACGAACTTTACCATCTCTTTGAATGCGTTACCGCTTAAACCTAGGTTAAAAGCGATCTTACGTGCTTGAAATGCTTGTAATCCAACGCGTGGATCAATTTCTTCTTTCCAGATCTTATCAGGAGTGGTTTCAGCAACGTGCTCAATATCCATACCACCTTCTGTACTGTAAACAATGGTATTACGGCCTTTTGCACGGTCTAATAAAACACTCATGTAAAATTCCTTTGTTTCTGTAGCGCCCGGATAATATACATCCTGAGCAACTAAAACTTTATTTACTTTTTTACCTTCAGCGCTGGTTTGAGGTGTTATCAATTGCATACCGATAATAGCGGTTGCTTTTTCCTTTACTTCGTCTAAATTCTTGGCAAGTTTAACCCCACCGCCTTTACCACGACCACCTGCGTGAATTTGCGCCTTTACAACAACCCAATCGCTATTGTATTTTGCTTTCATTTCTTTAGCAGCTGCAACAGCTTGCTCAGGCGTTTCGGCTACAATGCCTTCCTGAATGGCAACTCCAAAACTTTTTAGAATGCTCTTACCTTGATATTCGTGAATGTTCATATACTAGTTAATACTGCTTCAAATATAGCATTTTTTGGTCTCAAATAGTTAATTTTATGAAAAAATGCGTTTTTGGTGGATTTTCGTCACTTTTTGCGCAATTTTTGTTATAAACACAACATGAAATACACGGTTTTAATTTTATTTTCCTTTATCCATTTTATTACGAAATCGCAGATTGAATTTTCATCAACCAATATTGATCTGGGAGATATTGAGGAGGCGTATGAAATTAAAGCCGATCTTATCATTAAAAATAGCGGCTCCAAAAATTTATACTTGTTAAAGGCCGATTGCGACCGAGGCGTGAAGGTGTTTACCAGTAAGAAAACCATTCCTGTTAATGATACTGCTCTTTTGGTGGTATCGTTCATTCCAGATAATGAAGGTAGATTTTCAAAAGAGATCAAATTGGTTCATAGCGCATCCATGAGCGCATCTGTTTTAAGCATTAAAGGCAACTTAAAAAAATTAAGGAGCGATGACAAAACAGCTTGTTTTTATTTTGGAAAACCGTCAAAGATAAAACCTGCAAAAGAAGGCGCTATAGTGGTGAAAGATCCGGTTACAAAGCGAGATAATTCAAATAAAATGCCTGATAACAGTTCAGAGCCTATTGTTACAAAAACGGTAGAACCTGAACCTCAAAAACCGATTGAGAACAAGACTGAAGCCTTGCCGATAGAGGCCTACAAACCTAATAATTTATTGTTTTTGATAGATGTGAGTAACTCCATGAAAGACTCCTTAAAACTGCCATTGCTCAAACTGGCCATGCATCAATTGATAGATGAACTGCGGGAAGTGGATAGACTTACTATTGTTAGTTATGCGGATAGCGTAAAGGTTTTAACTGAAAACATCAATGGTTTAGAGAAAGAAAAATTGCATAAAGAAATTGATAAATTGAAGGCCAGAGGTTTAACAAAGGGCAGACAAGCGATCTTAAAAAGTGAAGATATCTTGATCAAAAATTACATTGAAGGCGGAAACAATCAAATGATATTAGCAACAGATGGGAAATTTAATTTTTACAGCGAAGACGAGAAAAAATTCATTGCTAAACAAGAGAAAAATCCGGTGGTGATGAGTGTTATTGGATTTGGTGATGAAAGAGAGGCTATTAAGAACTTAAAAGAGATAGCCGAAAAAGGCAAAGGAAGCTTTATACACATCAAAAAACGATCGAATTGTGAAGCCTTGTTGATGGAAGAGATCAAGGAAAGAAGCAAGAAGTGAGCGATTAGAAATTAGAGGTTAGATTTTAGAAGTTAAAGGTAAAAGGAGATCGAATTGAACTTATTTTGCGTTCAGTTGTTTTATAAAATATCTTAAAAACACCAATGTGCTTATTTTTTGATATAACTTTAAACTATGCATAAATCGTTAATTATAATTGCAACTTTCATTTTAAGTAACCAATTTGTAAGTTGCCAAAACAATCAAAATTCAAAAAACACAACAGTTAAATCCAATATGGAAACATCATACAATAAAACCGACGAGGAATGGAAAAAGATCTTAACGCCGGAACAATACCATGTGCTGCGCGAAAAAGGAACTGAACGTCCGTTTACCGGAGAATACAATTTAAAGGTTGATAAAGGTGTGTACACATGTGCTGGTTGTGGTAACGAATTATTTACAAGTGATCAAAAATTTGACAGCCATTGCGGTTGGCCAAGTTTTGACAGTGAAATTGGCAATGGTGAGAAGATCAAAAAAATAAGAGACACATCGCACGGCATGATTCGTACAGAAATTGTTTGCGCGGCTTGTGGTGGACATTTGGGGCATATTTTTGATGATGGACCAACAAAAACCGGCATGCGTTATTGCGTGAATAGTTTAAGCTTAGGCTTTAAAAATGATTCAACAAGCGTAAAGTAATTACTTGCTTTTTACTTGTATGCTATCAAAGTAAGCATACTTTAATTTGATGATGCGAATGCTTTTATTTGGGTAATCGCGTATAACGATCGAATTAACTAAACTGGAGTTAACATCGTTCACAAAACTGGTTTCCGTTAACAGCACATCGTTCTTATAATGTTTATCGGTTAATAGCCAACCATTTTTGTCGTATTCATACGTATGCTTATAAGTAAAACTCACATTGGCGTTACTGTTAAAGATAGCGGTAACCAATTGCCCTTTATCATTATATTCAAACGCTTGATTTTGCTGTATCCATGCGGCAGCAACATAACTCTCGCTAATACCTACCACTTTTCCATTCTTACTTAAAATGATCTGTTCCTTATAAGGTCTTTTTTCACTGTTATAATATATCACCTTGGTTTGATCTGCTCCATAAGTGATAACCTTCATACTATCGGTACTCATTAAAACCTGATTTGCTAAAATAAAATCTGATTTATTCAAGTTAGCGCTTGTTTCCTTATATCTATTCTCTTTCACCAAATGTAAACTCGAATCATAATTATAATAGCGTGTATCATATACCCCTGATCCGGCATGATAACGTTTCATTAAGATCTTGTTTGCCTCGTTAAACAAATGAGTTGTACTTATTGTATCATACACATATTCATTGGCCAAATAGGTATATCCTTTTTTTACACGCTTTTTACCTTTATAAACCGGCGGCACAACTATTTCCTTTTCTGCGGTTCGAACAATATCCGTATAGTAAAAACGCGATAACATCCCGTAATTATTAAATTCATAATGCTCCACCAAATGTTTATCTATGGGCATTTGAAAATCCTTTTTATCAAGTATCTCAAATACTACTTTTTTGATCTGGTTCTGTTGGATGTATTGCGGATGGAAAGAGAACTCCTTATTAAAAGCGTTTGAATAATCAGGAACAATAAGCTGCGCCATTGAATATAAATTCAATAACAAAGCCGCGTATATTAAACTAATCTTTTTCAATTGTTTTTAGCGCCTCTTCAACAGATGTAGATGGCAATCCACATGTGTTGTTTTGGCAAATGTAGATCAAGGTCTCATCTTTCTTCCATCTGTTTTTAAGCAATGGCAGATCTGAGGCATTTTCACTTAGCACTAAAATCGCATTTGTAAAGTAATGTTTATGGAGTTTTAAAAATAATTCATCAACATTGTTACCAACAATCACAACTTCCTTAAAAGGGTTCGTTAAAAACAGTGCCAAACAGCCCCAATTGCTGTATCCGGCGCCATAACCAACCATTTCGGCTAGGAATAAATGTAACATTTTAACCGCCCTTTCAATGTATTCCGGCTTATCTATCAGCTTCCCTAAATAAAATAAATTAAGTGCCATTTGTGAGTTGGATGAAGGAATAACATTATCCGAAGTTTCGGTTTGCTGTGTAATAAGTTGTTGATGTATTTTATGTGTGTAATAAAACAATACATTTTCTTTATTGCCAAAATTTTCAATTACAAGTTCAGCAAATTCCTGTGCTTTTTGCAGATAGGTTTGATTTTTACTGATGGTATAAACTGCCAGTAATGCATCAATGGTAAAAGCATAATCATCTAAAAATGCATCAATTTTTGAAACGCCATTCTTATAGATCCGGTTTAACTCATCGCTCTTTTTTTGCTGCTTATCCAAAATAAAATCAACACACGAAATGGCAATTGTTTTATACTTTTCAATACCAAAGGTGCTGTAGGCATCCGCGAATCCTTTTGCCATTAAGGCATTCCAGCTGGTAATGCTTTTATCATCTAACCCTGGCTTTACCCTACCCGATGCCACCGCTTTCAGTGATGTTTTACATTTTTCTATTCGCGATCTTAGATCGTCGGGTGTTGTATGATGTTTAATAAGCAGATCGGTAAGATCTTCTTTGCGCATTAAAATATAATTATCATGTTCCCAATACCCTACCTCATTCACCTGATAAAATTCGGCGAACAATTCATATTCATCTTTTAAAACTGTTCTTAACTCTTCAATGGTCCATACATAATACTTTCCTTCCTCTCCTTCGCTATCTGCGTCGTAAGCCGAATAAAAACAGCCTTCCTTCGTTAACCATTCATGCTCAATAAAATCAAGCGTTTCAATTACAACTTGCTTATACAATTCATTTTTGGCTGATCTGAAGGCTTCGGCATACAAGCTTACCAATTGTGCATTATCATACAACATCTTCTCAAAATGCGGCAATTTCCATATTCCATCGGTGCTGTAACGGGCAAATCCTCCATGCAATTGATCGTAAATACCACCATTGGCCATTTTGGTGAGCGTTAAATTCACATGGCTCATTACGGCGTCATCCTTATACAAATGGGCATATCTTAACAAGTACAAATAATTGTTTGGCAATGGAAATTTTGGAACTTTATTAGGACCGCCATTTGTGTCATCAAAACGCTCCTTCCATTTTTTCATTCCATTATGTATCGCCTCTTCAATCTCCATGTTTTCAGGATACTTGGTTGTAGCAACCAATTCTGCCTGTTTTATCCCCTCCGTTAAATTTGCGGCATACTCTTCTATCTTTGTTTTATCGTTTTTAAAAACATCTACAATATTGGTCAATACATTCAGCCACTGTTTTTTATTAAAATAAGTTCCGCCATATATTGGTCTGCCATCCGGTAAAACAATACAATTCAGTGGCCATCCCCCTTGGCCGGTCATCAATTGCACGGCGGTCATGTACAAATTATCCACATCTGGTCTTTCTTCTCTATCCACCTTAATTGAAATGTAATTCGCATTCATCACTTCTGCTACTTGCTCGTCTTCAAAACTCTCATGCTCCATCACATGGCACCAATGGCAGGCGCTGTATCCCACGCTAATGATCACCAGTTTATTTTCTTCTGTGGCCAGTTTAAAAGCTTCGTTGCTCCAGGGTAACCAATTTACAGGATTATAAGCGTGTTGTAATAAATACGGACTACTTTCGTTTATTAATGCATTTGCCGGATGTTTAGCCATTGGTAACCTAATTTGTTATGAGTGGTAATTTACACTTATTAAACACCAAAATTAAGTTATAGTTGAGCATTAATAAAATTTAAAATAACTAACTTTGAGAAGCAACATTTTTGCACACTAAACTGAATTTATGAAAAAATTATATTGGATACTTGGAATTGGTGCCGCTATTTTGGTTACCATGATCGTTTTAAAAGTAACAGAAGGCACAAAACCTATTGAAATAACAGTTGAAAAAGCTGAATTAAGAGATGTTATTGAAATTGTTTCGGCAACCGGAAAAATACAACCGGAAACAGAATTAAAGATCACGAGTGATGTAAGTGGTGAAATAACAGAAATGTTAGTTAAAGAAGGCGATCCTATAAAAAAAGGTGATCTTATTTGTCGCATTAAACCGGATATGTATGTGAGTGCGTTTGATCGTGTAAATGCCGGTGTAAATACCACCAAGGCAAATTTAAAAACATCGGAGGCTCAACTTGATCAGGCAAAGGCCAACTTAGCAAGTGCCGAGGCAAGTTTTAAACGTAATAAAAAATTACTTGAACAAAGCGCTATTTCTCAGCAGGAATTTGATCTGGCAAAAGCGCAATATGAAAGTGCTAAAGCAAATGTAGATGCTTTGGAAGCTGGTGTTAACGCCAGTAAATTTAATATCATGAGCAGCGAGGCATCATTAAAAGAAGCAAGTGCTAATTTAGAAAAAACATATATCTACTCGCCGGTAGACGGAACGGTTTATAAAATGAATGTGGAAAAAGGCGAGCGTGTACAAGGTGTTCAAGGTTTTCAGGGAACGGAGATCTTACGTTTGGCGAATTTAAATGAAATGGAAGTAAGTGTAGAGGTAAATGAAAATGATATCATCAAAGTTCATAAAGGCGATACTGCAATTGTAGAAGTTGATGCCTATATGAACAAAAAATTCAAAGGCATTGTTACCGAAGTTGCAAACTCAGCAAACACAACCGGTATCTCTATTGATCAGGTTACAAACTTTGTGGTGAAGATCCGTTTGATCAGAGAATCATACGCTATGTTGATCACCGAAAAAAATCCGGTACCGTTCAGACCAGGAATGAGTGCCAGTGTTGAGATACAAACATTAAGAGTGAATAAAGTGGTTACGGTGCCTATTCAAGCCGTTACTTCACGTAGTAAAGATTCGTTGCAAATTAAAACTGAAATGGATAACGGAGAAATGGAAGTGAAGAATGATAAAGAGAAAATTGACGAAGAGAACAAAAAGTCTGATGAGGAAACAAAAGAATTGATATTTGTGATCAAGGATGGAAAAGCCGTTCAGAAAGAAGTTAAAACAGGCATTCAGGATAATGAATTCATTGAGATCATTTCAGGGATTGCCGATAAGGAGGAAGTGATCGCAGGACCTTATAGCGCGGTATCTAAAGCCTTAAAGAATGGATCGAAAGTGAAAATAGTCTCTAAAAAAGAACTTTATAATAAATAACTAATTGGCTGTTATATTAAATATTGAAACAGCAACCACCAATTGTTCTGTTTCTTTGAGTAATAATGGCGTACCGTTGTTTACAAAGGAACTGAATGAAGGTTTTACACATGCCGAAAATTTGCACACATTTATTTTGGATGTGCTAGCGGCTTCAAATTATACCGCACAACAATTAAATGCCATTGCGGTAAGTAAAGGTCCGGGTTCATACACCGGTTTAAGAATTGGCGTGAGCGCTGCTAAAGGATTATGCTATGCCTTAAACATTCCATTAATTGCCATTAACACACTTCAAATTTTGAGTGCAAAAGCACGAACGGTTTCAAATAGCAACGAACTGCTTTTTTGCCCAATGCTAGATGCAAGACGCATGGAAGTTTATACGGCAATATATGATCAAGCGCTTCGTGAAATACAAGCAACAGAAGCATTAATTGTGAATGAAGAAACAACAGAACAATTCAACAGAAAAGAAACAATTTGTTTTTTTGGTGATGGCATGCCTAAATGCAAAGAAGTACTAAGTCGATTTTCAAATAGTATTTTTATAGATCACTTAATTCCATCAGCAGCAGAAATGAGTGAACTATCTGAGAGCCGTTTCAATAACAAACAATTTGAAGACGTGGCTTACTTTGAACCTTTTTATTTAAAGGATTTTATGATCGTTAAAAAACAAGGTTAATAGATGCGCATGAGATACATTTTGTTTTACCTTTTCTTTTTATTGACAGTTGATGCAGCTGCACAACAACTAACAGGTAAAATAATTGATGCGACCAACAATCAACCTATTCCTTTTGTTTTTATTGGGATTGAAAATAGCCATAAAGGTACTACAGCCGATGTTGACGGAAATTTTAAACTCAAGATCGATACATCCATAAAACGTTTAACGGTTCAAATTATAGGATATGAAAAACTGAATTTGAATTTAACTGAAGTTGATCTTAACAAACCCTTGATCATTAAACTGCGATCGTTAGATGTAAAACTGGATGAGATCGTAGTAAGGCCCAAAGAAAATCCGGCCAACGAATTAATACGCCGACTTATAAAAAACAAAAATGCCTTAGACCCACGTAATCTTCCATTTTACTCGTGTGAAACATATGGTAAAACCTATTTCACCATTAGTGATCAAAAAGGGAATGAGTTTTATTATAACGACGATACTAGCAAATTCAAAAAAGAAAAGAAACTGTTAGAAAAACAATACTTGTTCTTTATTGAATCGGCATCTGAAAAAAAATACATTTACAAGAATATTCAACAAGAAAAGATCATCGCCTCTCGCGTATCCGGTTTTAAGTCTGCGCCGTTCGCATCACTGGCCTCGCAATTGCAATCATTCACTTTTTTTGATAATAATATTGATGTGTTGGATATTAAATATGTGAATCCAATACAAAAGGGAACATTTAAACGTTACCGCTTTGATATAACCGACACGATCATTCAGGAAACAGACACCACCATCCTCATCACTTTCCACCCTCGAAAAAACATCAATTTTAAAGCTTTAAAAGGAACTCTCTATTTGAACAAGAATAATTACGCATTAGCGAACGTAATTGCTGAACCGGCCTTAAGCACCGATAACAATTCAGTAAAGATCCAACAACAATACACCAAGGTAAATGACAAACAATGGTTTCCTACCCAATTGGTTACCGAAATATTGTTTAACAGCGTGAATGCAAATGCAGACAAAGCATCTGATCCACGCGTTATGAAATGCGTGAGTAAATTATATGTAAGCAAGGTGAACCTGGATTCAACCATCTCTATAAAAAACAAAAATATTGAAGTGGTAAACGAAAAAGGTTATGATAAAAAAACCGACGATTATTGGACAAGTATCAGAAAGGACAGCTTAAACAATAAAGAAAAAAACACCTATCAGGTGGTAGATAGTATTGGAAAGGCTGAAAAGTTTGAAGCTAAAATGAAGTTGGTAAAGATCCTGTCAACC
>JBIKKW010000094.1:0-11702 GCA_044360115.1 Bacteroidia bacterium | reverse complement strand
CCCGCATTGAGGAAGTGGTTGAGAAGACCAAAAAGATGCTGGAAGAAGAGATCATTGAAACCGGTAAACGTACTTGTATCGATCTTGGTATTCATGGCCTACACCCTGAGTTGATCAGAATGGTTGGACGTATGAAATACCGTTCTTCTTACGGTCAGAATTTATTACAACACAGCCGCGAGGTTGCTAACCTTTGTGCCATCATGGCAAGTGAAATGGGCTTAAATCCTAAAGTAGCAAAACGTGCCGGCTTATTACACGATATTGGAAAAGTACCTGACGAAGAGCCTGAATTACCACACGCTATCCTTGGTATGAAGTTAGCTGAGAAGTTCAAGGAAAAGCCGGAAGTATGCAATGCGATTGGAGCTCACCACGATGAAATTGAAATGACCACCTTATATGCACCGATCATTCAGGTGTGTGATGCTATTAGCGGTGCTCGCCCTGGTGCACGCCGTGAAATTGCTGAACAATACATTAAGCGTTTAAAAGATCTGGAAGCAACTGCCTTAAGTTATGAAGGTGTAGATAAAACTTACGCTATTCAGGCAGGTAGAGAGTTACGTGTAATTGTTGCGAGCGAAAAAGTAACCGATGCACGTGCAGAGCAGTTGGCATTTGAGATCTCACAAAAGATCCAAACCGAAATGACCTATCCTGGTCAGGTTAAGGTTACGGTGATCAGAGAAACAAGAGCAACTAGTTACGCGAAGTAATTAAACCTTTACTCAATAATTCAGTCATATTTAATATCTTTAAATATGACTTTTTTATTTAGCAGAGTTAAACTCATTTTATTTATTGCAGGATCAATTTCCTTCAATGTGATCAGATCACAAGTTGCTGATATTGCAATTAACGCTAATTCAACATGGAATGGCGAACAATCATTAGCTATCAATCCAAATAATCCAAACCACTTGGTTGTTGCATGGATGAAATACATGTTCTTCCCAACACCCGCCAGTGTTTACATTGCAACCAGCACCTCTACAAATGGCGGATTAACCTGGAGCAATCCGGTAAATATACCTCATCATAAAACTGCGTGGACATCTGCTGACCCTACCTTGGCATTTAAAAACGACGGGACAATTTATTTAGGTTTTATTGATTCAAACAATGCCAAAGATAGTGCAGCGGTTTTTGTTACCAAATCAACTAATGGCGGTACAAGTTGGGGTGCCTTAAGTAAGGTGGTTGATTATAATGATAGTCCGGATCTGATATTTGATCGCCCTTGGTTGGTGGTAGATAATAGCGGCGGACCATTTGATGGCTACTTATATTTGGTAAGTATGAGTTACAAGGCCGATCCTTTACCACATCATATTTATTTAACCCGTTCAACCAATGGAGGCACAACCTGGGGCACGCCATTATTGGTTGATAGCGCTATCCCGGTTGGGCCATCGTTACAGGCAATGGGCGTACCGGCTGTATCAAAAGATGGAAGATTATATATTGGGTATTTATCCTATAACCCTATTCAATCCGTTTTTCCGCGATTTATTTATGCACTTTCAACAGATGGTGGAAGTACCTTAACCAACAGCGTTATCATGAATGGTATTGGCACCACCATAACAAATGATACCTTGTTACAATACAGTTATAAATTATCAGCAAATCCAACCAATTCAAATAATTTGGTTTTTTCATTTGTAGATAAGTCAAACGCTGATTATGATATTTATGCCATTAATTCTAACAATGGCGGCAGCAGCTGGAATACGCCAATACGTGTAAGTTCCGACCCTATCAATAATGGAAACAATCAGGATATGTTGTGGGCTAACTTCTCTGAAACCGGAAAATACGCAGCTGTTTGGCGTGATAGAAGGGCAAACAATGGTGCGCAAAATCAACCCTATAAAATTTGGGGATCACTTTCAAATAATGGAGGAAATAGTTTTAGTCCGAATTTTCAGATATCTCAAACCGATGGACCTTTAATGACGCCGGTTGATGGAAACGATTTTTTAGGATGTGTTTTAAATGATACAGTTGTATACTCGTGTTGGACAGACAAGCGAAATAATAGTACCAACCAATTGTATTTTAACAAGTTCAAACTTGCCAATGTTACCGGTATCCTATCTGAAACTGTTAACGATACAGGGATCAGAATTTATCCTAACCCAAATAAAGGAGAATTTATTATTGCTTTTATAAAAGAAAACGATCGGAAAATTGAAATAACGGATATGAATGGCAAACTCATTCACACATTAAATAGTATTGATAAACAGGTGAAAATAAATTTAAAACTCATTCCGGGAAATTACTTTTTAAGAGTATTTGAAAGTTCAAAAACAAGTAAGTTAAGTTTCATAATAGACCAATAACTCTTTTAACAGAGATTTTGAAATTAAAGCGTAAAAAGCTATATTAGCTATGCTTAAAATTTTTAATATGAATAAACTTTACTTTACATTATTATTTGCGCTTAACGTTTTGATAACATTCGCTCAGGCGCCAACTTGTTCTTTAAACCCAACATTTATTGCCGGACCAAAAAACGGTGTTTATCCTGATAGTGTTACCAATTTTATGTCGGGAACAGTTGGTGTGCCTTATATCCAAAACATTACGGTAAAAGTACCTTTGGATACCATTCAAGCATTAAAGTTTTGTTTTAATCGCGTTACCCTTTCAACACCTACCAATGTTGCAAATTATAATTTGCCTCCGGGATTGCAATTCGGATCATCAACTTCAGCTGTATTAAACGGTACAGTTAATGGTGCTTTATCGCTTAAATTTCCCGGAAACGCTAACAATTGCGCCAGCATTTATGGTACGCCAACAACAGCGGGTACTTATACTTTGCAGTTAAAGGTTGATACCTATGCAACATTACAGGCTATTGGTAATTGTCCAACTTCACCAAATGTGAGCGGTGGTACAAACTTAAATTCACAGGTTTTAAAATATTACATCATTACCATTAACGGACCAGCCGGTTTAAGCGAGCAAGTAAGTTCAAAGTCATTTGACCTTCAAAACGCGCCTAATCCATTCACAGGAAAAACTACTATCAAGTTTAATGTGAAAGATGAGAGTGCTGCTACGTTAAAAGTATTTGATGTATTAGGTAAAACTATTTACAGCGATTCATTTAAGACCAAGTATGGCGAAAATGCTTACGAGTTTGATGGTTCAAAACTTACTAGTGGTATTTATTTTTATACGATCACTTACAAAAACTTTTCTGAAACTAAACGCATGATCATATCTTCAAATTAATGGGTTCTCAGGCTTTTGAATTACTAATATTAGGAAGCAGCTCCGCTTCGCCAACCGCTGAAAGAAATCAAAGTGCTCAGTTATTAAATATAGCTGAGCGCTTTTTTTTAATTGATTGTGGCGAAGCAACACAAATTCAATTAAGAAAATTCAAAGCCAAGTTTCAAAAGATCGATCACGTTTTTATCAGTCATTTGCATGGCGATCATTTTTTTGGTTTGCCCGGATACTTAAGCAGCATGCACCTTTTGGGCCGTCAGCAGGAAATAAATATTTACTGTCCGAAAGAATTAAAGGATATCATTGATGCCATCCATCATATCTCCGAAACAAAATTAAACTATCAGATCAATTGGTTCTTTACCGATAACAGTAAACAAAATCTATTATTTGAAGATGATAAAGTGGAAGTGTATTCATTTCCATTGAAACACCGAATTTATTGTACCGGCTTTTTATTCAAAGAGAAATCCTATCCACGCAAGGTTGATAAATACCTCATGGAAAAACATGGCGTATTTACTGCAGATATTCATTTATTGAGAGCAGGGATGGATGTGACCAATGATAAGGGTGAATTGATAAAAAATAATTTAGTGACCATTGATCCTCCAAAAGCACGTTCTTATGCGTACTGCAGCGACACCATCTATGATGAATCATTAGTAAAATACATCAAAGAAGTGGATCTGCTTTATCACGAAAGCACATTTTTAGATGATAAGATCGACAGGGCTAAACAAACTTTTCATTCCACTGCTAAACAAGCCGCCAGTATTGCGAAGCAAGCTAATGTAAAAAAATTATTATTGGGTCATTATTCAGCGCGATACGGTCATTTACAGCAATTTGTAACTGAAGCAAGAGAAGTTTTTGATAATTGTAAATTATCAGTAGAAGGTGAAACGTTGCATATAGAACATTCATAATAGCCACGAATTACACTAATTATCACAAAATTTTTTGGCATTAATTCGCGTCCGCCGCGGCAGATTAGTAGCATTAAATTTCAATTCTTTAAAATAAACTTTCTTAAAAAATTAATAGCGGCACTGGCGGTCATAACAATGTTACGCTGACGATCATCCCCAAACTGAAATGATTTTGCAAGCGTTTTTTTACCATTACTTACCGCTATCCAAACAAAACCAACAGGCTTCTCGGGCGTGCCACCACCTGGACCAGCCACACCACTTATTGCAATTGAAAAATGAGAATGGAATTTTGTGCACACATTTTCGGCCATGGCAATAACACATTCTTTACTTACTGCTCCATTTTTCTCAAAAATTGATGTGTCAACTTTTAATAGTTCATGTTTTGCATCATTATTATAAGGCACCACTCCTCCCTTGAATATCTCGGAGCTTCCTGCAATTGCTGTGAATAAAGATGAAACATAACCACCGGTGCAACTTTCTGCAATTGCTAATGTTTGCTTTCGTTCACGCAATAATTCAGAGGTGATGCGCTCAACTGAAGGTGTTTCTTCACCGTAATTCTCATAACCAAAAATGTATTCACTTATTTGCGGGATCAATTTTTGAATTTCATTTTCTATGGTTGCCTTTAATACATTCAGATCCTTACCAAAGGTTGATAATCTTAAACGAACCATACCCGGTTGCGGCAAATAGGCTAACTTTATGTTATGCGCTGCCAATCCATCTTCCCAAGGCTCGATCAATTCGGCCAAACTGCTCTCTCCAATGCCTTGCGTTAAAACTGTTTTATGATAAATATGCGGTAGATCAAATTCTTTTTGAATGGCCGGAAGGATAAAATCTGTTACCATTCCCTTCATTTCATAAGGCACACCTGGCATCGAGATAAAATGCTTGTTATCCTTTACCATCCACATTCCCGGCGCAGTTCCGTTCTTATTTCTGATAACCCTGCATCCTTCAGGAACAAGGGCCTGATCTTTATTCAACTGCGATACTTCCCTACCCCTCTTAATAAAAAACGAGCTAACATCCTTTAAAACCTCTTCATCTAACACCAGTTTTACATTAAAAAATTGTGAGAAGGTTTTTTTAGTGATATCATCCTTCGTTGGTCCTAATCCACCGGTAATAAAAATAAAGTCTGCCCTTTTTGCAGCATCGCTCAAGGCTTTCACAATATCATCAGCGTCATCACTAACAGAAGCCATATGGATCACCTTAACCCCGATCAAATTCAATTGCTGAGCTATCCAAACGGAGTTGGTATTCGTTATTTGTCCAATCAATATTTCGTCGCCAATAGTTAATATCTCTGCTCGCATGGTTAATTCCTTATTTATAAAAAACAAGTATAAATCAATTATGTTATAAAAAACAGTTTATTTTTGTATAAAATATTAAACATGAAAAAAATAGTTGCAGTGACCTTATTGCTTGCCCTTGGAAATTTTTTGAACGCTCAATCTCTTAAAGATAAATTAAAAGCTAAAAAAGATTCGATTGAAAAAGCTGCTAAAGAAAAAGCAAATAGCATCATTACACCCACCTCTGCACCTGCCTTAACCAATGAAGAGGTTATAAAAGGTTTAAAAGAAGCATTAACAATAGGCACCAACAGTTCGTCAACCATTGCGAGTAAAGTTGATGGTTATTATAAAAATCCACGCATTTTTATTCCTTGGCCCGAAGAAGCAAAAGACATGAAAACAAAGCTTACCAGCATGGGCATGTCGAAAAAGATAACCGAATTTGAGACCAGTTTAAATAGAGCAGCAGAAGAAGCTGCAAAAAGTGCAGCACCTGTTTTTATTGATGCGATCACCAATATGAGTTTAACGGATGGTTTTGCCATATTAAAAGGTAATGATACTGCTGCTACACATTATCTTCGCCAAAATACCTATGCGCCTTTAAAAGAAAAATTTAAACCCATTGTAAAAGAAGCCATCACTAAAGTTAAAGTAACCAGTTACTGGAATCCTTTGGTAACTAAGTATAATAAAATACCTGGTGTAAAAAAACAAAATCCCGATCTGGATGAATACGTAACCATTAAAGCGATCAATGGATTAATGCTCTTGATATCGGAAGAAGAAGCAAAGATCAGAAAAGATCCGGCGGCAAGGGTTACCGACCTTTTAAAGAAGGTGTTTGCTAAATAACATTAACTATCTTTAACACCAAACAATTAATTAGCTTAACAATATTTTGATCCATATAAGGTTTACCAGAGTTGATCAATAATTTAAACACAATAAAATAAAATGAATTTTGATTTAAAAAAATTAGCGCCATACATTGCAGGAATTGTTCTATTCTCGGTTTTAACCTTAGCATTTTTCAGACCATTATTAAGCGGTAAAGAGTTAAAGCAAGGTGATATTGACCGACACAAAGGCATGAGCAAAGAGATTGCCGACTTCAGAGAGAAACATAATGATGAACCATTATGGACTAACTCCATGTTTGGCGGAATGCCGGCTTATCAGATATCAACCTTATATCCCGGAAATTGGTTAACACACCTTGATGCTGCATTTAAATTATTTATGCCGCATCCATCAGGTTATTTATTCCTGTATTTTCTTGGCTTTTTCATTTTATTGCTGTGTCTTAAAATTGAACCCTGGCTTGCTGTTGTGGGAGCCATTGCCTATGGATTAAGTAGTTATTTTTTAATTATTATTGAAGCCGGTCACAATTCAAAGGCAAATGCATTAGGCTACTTGCCAGCTTTACTTGGTGGTATAATTTTATTGTTCAATGGGCGCACCTGGCTTGGATTTGCTTTAACAGCGCTGTTTACAGCAATGGAGTTAAATGCAAATCACGTTCAGATCTCCTATTATGGTTATATTTTAATTGGCTTTGTTGTTTTAGGTTATTTCATTAATGCTATTACTTCAAAAAATTTTAAAACATTTGGTTTCGCATTAGCATTGTTTATTGTTTCAACTGTTTTAGGCGTATTGCCAAATGCAGGAAACCTCATGTGTACCAACGAATATGGTAAAATGAGTACACGTGGTAAAACCGATCTTACCATTAATGAAAAATTAGAGAAAAATTCGAATAACGTTACATCGGGTTTAGATAAAGATTATGCTACGCAATGGAGTTATGGTATTGGCGAAACCTTTACTTTTTTAATTCCTGATTTTAAAGGTGGTCCGAGTAACTCCATACAACGTGCGGATGCCAACGCTTTGAAAAAGGTAAATCCTGAATTCAAAGAACAAGTTGCATCCATGAGTTCATACTTTGGCGATCAGCCATTCACAAGCGGACCGGTATACATTGGTGCCATCATCATGTTCCTTGCTTTTTTAGGAATGTTTATTGTGAAGGATAAATTAAAATGGTCGCTATTTGCTGCTACTGTATTAACCATTGCATTAAGCTGGGGAAGCAATTACAAAGGCTTGACTGATTTCTTTATGGATCATGTACCTGGTTATAACAAGTTCCGCGCGGTGAGTATGATATTAGTGGTTGCAGAGTTAACCATTCCTTTATTAGCTATTATGGCGGTGAATGAATTGATCAAGCACAAGAATTGGTCAGAAAAAATAGTGATGCGTATTTATCCGAAAGGTTTAGAATTAAAAAAGATCTTAACCATATCATTCATTGTGATCGGTGGATTTTGCTTGTTATGTTACATTGTACCTGGCATGTTCAATACTTTTACCGCAAGTAATGAAGAAGCGATCTTAGTAAATGAATTTGTAAAAGGCGGTAATCCGGAAGCACAGGTAAAACCATTTGTTGCGCAAATGATGCCCGAGTTAGAGAAAGCGCGCGAAGCTATCTTTAAGGCTGATGCTATCCGTTCATTCATCTTTATTTTATTAGCTGTTGGTTTCATTTATTTATATTACACCAACAAGATCAAAAAAGAAATTCTTTTAGCTTCTTTGGGTTTATTTATCCTAATTGATCTATGGACAGTTGACACACGTTATTTAGATGAAAAATCATTTGTTCCAAAATCACAAAACATACAAGATCTTACACAAAAAACAGCTGCCGATGATGCAATCTTAACAGATAAAAGTTTGAATAAACGCGTATTGAATTTAACGGTGAACACATTCAATGATGCATCTACATCTTACTATCATCAATCAATTGGTGGTTATCATGGCGCAAAATTAAAGAAGTATCAGGAGTTGATCGATTTTCATATCACTAAAGAGATCAATACATTTTACAGTGGTGCCAATAAAGCATTGGGCAACGATAGTTTAATGGATGTTTTACTTTCGAAGTTAAACGTGATAAACATGCTCAATACAAAATACTTTATTTTACCGGGTGGTGAAGCCGGAAAAGCTGCTATGCCTTTTGAGAACAAACAAGCAAATGGCAATGCTTGGTTCGTTAAGAAAGTAAAAACAGTGAGCAGTTCAGATGATGAAATTGTTGAGTTATACAAAGTGAATACAAAGTCGGAAGTTGTGATACAAGACAAATTCAAAAAAGATGTGAATTTTAAAGAGTCGTATGATGGTACCGGAAGCATTAAATTAACTGCTTATGAACCAAACCACTTAGTGTATCAAAGTGAAACCGCTTCAGAAGAATTAGCAGTGTTTTCGGAGATCTATTATCCGTTTGGCTGGAACGCATATATTGACGGGCAATTAAAGCCACATGCCGCGGCAAATTACGTTTTAAGAAGCTTATTAATTCCGGCTGGTAAACATACCGTTGAATTCAAATTTGAGCCAAAAACCTATCAAACCGGTAACAGCATTGCTATGATCGGCTCAGCATTACTATTCTTAAGTGTAGGTTTAGGAATTTATTTAGAACTAAAAGGCAAAAAGGTTGTTAATTAAATATCAAAATATACCTTATTTGTCATACTTTTTATGACAGAAAGACTTTAATTTTGATTGGAATAATTTTTGAAATAAACAGTTTAAATTAAAAAAAAGTATCATGGCATTAGAAATTACAGACGCTAACTTCGAACAGTTAGTATTAAAGAGTGACAAACCCGTATTAATTGATTTTTGGGCAGAATGGTGTGGCCCGTGCCGCATGGTTGGTCCGGTTGTTGAAGAATTAGCAAAAGAATACGATGGTAAAGCAGTTATTGGAAAAGTTAACGTTGACCATAACTCAGAGATCAGTGCAAAATTTGGAATCAGAAATATCCCAACTTTATTGTACTTTAAAAATGGTGAAGTTGTAGATAAGCAAGTGGGTGTTGCTCCTAAAGCATCATTAGCAGCTAAGCTTGACGCGCAACTTTAATTAATTAAAGAAATGATAAAAAGATCCCGGTGAGTGCCGGGATTTTTTATTTGTACTATATTTACTTTTAAATGATCGCCCAATCAAAAACAGATATTGAAGGTATTTCAAATGCAAGTTCCATTGCAGCGCATATCCTTAAAGCCTTATGTGCGCATGCTATGGCAGGCATGAGTACTTTCGATATAGATCAACAAGGTGGCGAATTATTAAAACAATATAAGGCCAGTTCGGCACCAAAAAAAGCTTATCAATTTCCAGGCAATACCTGTATAAGTGTGAATGATGTTGCAGCACATGGCATACCATCAAAAGATATCATTTTAAAAAATGGGGATCTCATCAATATTGATGTGTCGGTTGAACAGGATGGCTATTGGTCTGACAACGGTTGTTCATTTATAATTGGTGAGGATATAAACCATCATTCTCTTTTGATCGAAACTTCAAAAAATATTTTGCGAGAAGCGATCGGTCTTATTAGTGATGGTGTTAGAATTACTCAAATAGGAAAACACATTCAAACACAAGCGCATTTAAAAGGCTTTAAGGTTATCAAAAATCTTACGGGACATGGGGTTGGAAGATCGTTGCATGAGGAGCCAAAGGAGATCGCAAATTATCCAACATTATTTGATCTGCGTCAATTTAAAAAAGGACAAGTAGTTGCCATTGAAACATTTATTTCAACGCATTCATCTTATGTAAATACCGATTCAGATGGCTGGTCCTTAAAGGGCGATAAAGGTGGATATGTAGCTCAACACGAACACACCATTTTAGTCACAGATAAAGAGCCAATAATTCTCACATTTGAAAATGGGATCTGGACTTAGATCTAACTATGATCGTTTTGCCATTACGCCTTTCATAAAATCGGTGATCAAATAAGCGATCAACTTCCCCGTTTTATTATCTGCTTTACGATGCGCTAAAACTGGGGCACCTTCTGCAATATGCAAATACAATGTATTTAGATCTTTTCCGCAAGAATATACATATTGACGGGCATTTAAACTTGTGATGCCGCTGCTTGTTTTTGCACTCGATGGTACGTTGGTAATAGCGTCCAAATCCAACTCAATACCACAAGCAGCATCATTTACAAAGTTCTTACAACGTTCAAATGCCGTTTTAAGATCGGTAGTTTCGCGAACAAAAATATCCTCAAAAGTTTGATACATGAAATTTTGAGGGAGTCTCGTAAAATAGGTCAATGCATCGGTATTATTATATTGCTCGTGCAAGCCTAACACAGCATATTTATGCAAACTTTCGTTTTTAAATGCGTAACTAAAACCGTTGCCACTGTGTCTTCCTTCTAGCGCGCGCAAATCGGCATGAGGATCGCAATTGATCACATTTATTTTTTGTTGTAAGGCCTTTGATGCGCCAACAATATTGCCGTAAGCGTTATTGTGCCCGCCTCCAATAATTACCGGTATTTTATTATTCGTGATGATCAAATTCACTAATTCAATAACGCGTTCATCTAGTTCTGCAGTAAGTTCGCGTAAAGTTTGCAGATCTGAATCAATTTTCGGGTTAAGATGTTCCGATCGTTTCATGAGATCGGTTACGTTTAAGGCTCCGGCAATTGCAACATTATCTCCATTAAAAAACGCATTACTTTGCTGGTTCAAAAAACTGTCGATGGCCGGTATAAAAGCTGTGTTTGCCCCTCCTCTACCAAAATTAGCTCTTACACCAATATCCTCAGGAATACCAAATACCACAAACAACGAGTCGCTATTAAGCATCTGTTCTGAAAGATCTTTACGCTCATCTAAAACCTGCACTTTACTTCCAATTCGGTCCTCACCCTTTCGGTATCGTATTAGTGATTGAATTTCTTTGGATTGAATAGTTGTAAATTTCATATAATGTGCGCTTGGAATATGAACAAAAGTAATATATTTGTTGAACATAAACTTTGTCAATAAAATGGAAAAATCAACGCGACTTTTGGCTTTATCATTAAGTGCCATTATTTTAACCTCATGTGGTGGTGGAGAAACATCTCATGACGATAAATCATTATCAGACAGCACAACCACTGTTGTAAAAGACACAACTCCGGTAACGGTTGATGACGGAACAAAGTTCAAGTTTGATTTTGCATTAGCTAATATACCTTCACCTGCATCAAGCATCAATGAGCTTTCAAGCTGGGGTCAGAGTTATGATAACTCAATTTTGAATGATACTAAAAATTCAAAAAAATACACTTCTGAATTT
>JBIKKW010000228.1:0-3213 GCA_044360115.1 Bacteroidia bacterium | reverse complement strand
AATTATATACATCATCTTGTCCATTTATACGTATTTGCGCGGTACAGGTTATAAATAGTGTATCAAACGGATTTGATTTAATATGGGTGTATTCCATTGGAATAAGCATTTTTTCGTTTTTATCTACAACACCGTTTAAATAAGAAGCGCCGGTAGTTTTGTTTTCTACCATGTAATGATCTTTTATTGAAAGCGGGATGATCTCATCATAACCTGTGAAAATGATCTGTTTAAAATTATTATCCACCGAATATTTTTTACCGTCTTTTGAGGATGTAACGATCATGCAATTACGGTGACTGCCATAATTCGCCACAGCAGCTTTGGTAAAATTAAAATAACTGCATGTATCGTTCTTCACTTTGATCACCAATTCTTCTTTGCGTTCATTAATATATTTACAAACGGTGGTAGTGGTATTCATTTTAATGAATTTATTTGGTGATGGTTTTTGCGTTTTAATACAAGCCATACACACTTTTTTTACCGAATCAAATGCAATAACCGTATCATATTTGGCCGGTAAAAATTCTGCACCATCTTTTGTAAAGCCCCATTTGCCATTAACTTTCACAGGAGAGATTTGTCCAACTGCTATAAGTGAAACAAAAAATGTAATGAATATGTTTACTAATTTTTTCAAATTAATTTATTGGTTAAATAAATAAACTGCTCCGCCAATACTGTTTTGTTTTGCGCCGGTTACACTGCTTAAGGTGTTTGTTTGTTCGGTTAAACGTAAATATCCTAAAAAAGCAAATATCAACGCTTCTTTAAAATTTATTACCGTTGCATCGGGTATGATCAAATGCGCTGTGGTTTTATTTTTAATATTGGCGATGAGTTTTTTGTTATACGCCCCGCCACCGGTTATCAATATGTTTTTAAGATGGTTCTCATTCAACACATTTGCAATGGCAATGGATGCATGTTCATTAAAGGTAAACATCAGATCTGCTGTGGAATGATCTTTGTATTTATTCAAAAGCTGTAAAAAGTATTTTTCAAACCATTCAAATCCAAGTGAGCGTGCGCCTTTTTGCTGGTAATAGTCGAGTTCATTCAATTCGTTCAGCAAAGCCTGGATCGTGTTTCCACTTTGTGCAATAAGGCCGTCTTTGTCATAAGGCATGTTCATTTTTTCGGCCAAATAATTAAATACCATATTTGCCACACAAATATCATAGGCTTTTCTTTCGCCACTTTCATTATCATAAGAAATATTCGCAATACCTCCAATATTAAGGCATGCAGCATATTCGTGAAAAAGTAATTTGTCGCCAATAGGTACTAAAGGTGCTCCTTGTCCGCCCAAAGCAACATCCAAACTTCTAAAATCACATACGGTTGTTAAGCCGCTATAAGCTGCAATGGCGGCGCCGCTTCCTATTTGAGTAGAAAATCCAAGTTGTGGTTGGTGAAACACGGTATGACCATGACTGGCAACTGCATCTGCCGTTAAATGGGCGTTCTTTAAAAATTTAGATATTTCGGTTCCTATGAATTTCCCATATAAAAAGTTCAATTCTGCATAGGCTTCTGCTGTATATTGGTGAACAGATCGTAATTTGGTTTTCCAATCTACTGAGTATTCAATAGTTACGGCTTTCACAATTTCATAGGTCTTTCCATCATTACCAAAATTGCATAATGCCAGATCAAGCCCATCGAGCGAAGTGCCGCTCATAACACCTAAAACAGACCGTATTTTTTGTTGATTTTGCAATGAAATAGTCGATAAATAATATTGTAAAATGCCTTAGTACTGTTATATTTGTGCACAAGTAAAATTAGTCAAAAACTTTAAAATAAATACTATGCATTTTGATTTAACTGAAGAGCATTTAATGATCCAAAAGGCAGCAAGAGAATTTGCACAAAATGAATTAAAGCCGGGCGTGATCGAGCGTGATGAACACCAAAAGTTTCCTGCTGAACAAGTAAAGAAAATGGGTGAGTTAGGATTTTTAGGAATGATGGTAGACCCGAAATACGGTGGAGGCGGTATGGATGCTGTTTCTTACGTATTGGCTATGGAAGAGATCAGTAAAGTAGATGCAAGCTGCAGCGTAATTATGAGTGTGAACAATTCATTAGTATGCTGGGGATTAGAGCAATTTGGAACAGAAGAACAAAAACAAAAATATTTAGTGCCATTGGCAAAAGGCGAGATCATTGGTGCATTTTGCTTAAGTGAGCCGGAAGCAGGAAGTGATGCAACATCACAACGTACTACAGGTATTGATGCAGGCGACCATTATGTGGTTAATGGTACAAAAAACTGGATCACAAACGGTGGAAGCGCTTCAGTGTATTTAGTAATGGTGCAAACCAATAAAGAAGCAGGTCACAAAGGTATTAACTGTTTGATCATTGAAAAAGGAACTCCTGGTTTTACAGTTGGACCAAAAGAAAATAAGATGGGAATTCGCGCAAGCGACACACACTCATTGATGTTTGAAAATGTAAAAGTGCCAAAGGCAAACCGTATTGGGGAAGAAGGTTTTGGATTTAAGTTTGCAATGAAAGTATTAAGCGGTGGCCGTATTGGTATTGCTGCGCAAGCTTTAGGAATTGCAAGTGGTGCTTATGAATTGGCATTACAATATTCAAAAGAAAGAAAAGCATTTGGTAAAGAGATCAGCAAACATCAGGCAATTCAATTTAAGTTAGCCGATATGGCAACACGTATTGAAGCAGCTCGTTTATTGATATTCCGTTCAGCTTGGTTAAAAGACCAGCATTTACCTTTTGATAAAGAAAGCGCAATGGCAAAAGTTTTTGCATCTGAAACAGCTATGTGGGTAACTACTGAAGCAGTTCAGGTTCATGGTGGTTACGGTTATGTTAAAGAATACCATGTTGAGCGTTTGATGCGTGATGCAAAGATCACTCAGATCTACGAAGGTACCAGTGAGGTTCAACGTATCGTAATTTCAAGAAGTGTATTAGTTTAATAATAAGTATTAAAATTAAAAAGCTCCATCAATTTTGATGGAGCTTTTTTTATGTTTTGAATTTCAGTTTTTTATTCCGAGAAATTACTTCTTCAATTTATTCTTAAAGATCTTTTCAAACTTTTCTACCTTAGGTTGTATCACGTATCGGCAATAGCCTTCTTGTCCGTTTTGATTGAAATAATTCTGGTGGTAATCTTCGGCTTTGTAGTAATTAATAAGCGGACTAATTTCTGTTACAATAGGGTTAGGGTAT
>JBIKKW010000227.1:0-3229 GCA_044360115.1 Bacteroidia bacterium | reverse complement strand
AAGGCGGAAACTTTAGTTTTACTCCGGGGATCGTAAAATGGGTATGGCCTGCTTTACCAACCGAAGATGAAGTGATCGTGAAATTTAATTTAAAGGCAGATGCAACATTATCGGGCGCTAAAACAATTGGTGGTAAATTTTCTTATGTTGAAAATAATGCCAAACAAGTTGTTGAAATGGCTCCGGTAGAGATCAATATAGGTAATGAATCAACTCCGGTTGCATCTAATACCAGCACAACTCCTTCAACACCAACCGTTGCATCTACAACACCTACTACACCTGAAGTTACGCCAACTGTTGCCTCTACTCCAACTACACCGGCTGTTACACCAAGTGTTGCTTCTACACCAACAACCAGCTTAAATGATGAGCCTCCGGGAAGTGTAACCGTTGTAAGATATATTAAACCAGGTAGTAATCCGGATGAACATTTGATCGAATTAAAGATCACAAAAGGTTCAATTAAAGGTTTTGCTAAATATTCAGATGAGTTACCTGCAGGTTATACCGCAAAATCTGTTAGCACCTCTGAAAGTTCGTTTTCAGTTGCTGATGGAAAGATCAAATTTGTTTGGGTAACATTACCCGCTAAAGAAGAAGTTATCATTTCTTACTTATTAAGTGGTAAAAGCACATCAATGGTTAGTTTAAATGGTGAATTCTCTTACCTGGCTAACGATCAAAGCAAAAAGTTCATTATGCAGGTTGTTACATTACCAAACACACCATCGGCAGAAAAAGTAGCAACCACTACACCTACAGTTGCTTCAACCCCATCTGCGGTTCCTACTCCTACCGAAGTGCCAACCAACACCAATACAACAACTCCGGTAGTTACAACAACCACAACACCTGAAACTCCTAATAATAACACTGAGAACACCGTAAAAACAATAACCGAGAACAGAAGTGGTGATATTAATTACCGCGTGCAAATTGGTGCTTTTAACAATAGCGCTGTTACTGCTCAAACATTATCAAGAAAGTTTGGCGTTAAAGGCAACATCATCAGCGAAATGCACGGCGGAATGAATAAATTCATGATCGGTAACCACGGTGAGTATAAAAATGCAAGAGATCAGCGTGAAGATGTTCGCTCAAATATCACGTCTGCATTTGTTGTAGCTTATAACGGTTCAAAAAGAATTACGGTTCAGGAAGCATTAATGCTAACAAATCAAAAATGGTTCAAATAATTTTATTATTTTTACCATGTAAATATGTTCAAGAAAATAAGTGTATTCATATTGCTCCTGGTTACTTGTTATGTTAAGGCTCAACAAGATACATCTGCCCTTGACAAGCTTACGCCTGAAGAATTACTGCAATATTATATAAACGAGCCTGAACCTTGGTTTAAATACAAAGGACCAGAAAAGGTTGGCGACTCTCTTTTTACAGATCTTAACACAAAAGTTATCCCTACAGAAACTGTTGTTGCTAAAGGATTATATCACGAAAGTGAAGATCTAGCCACAAGCATTTCGGAGCAAGATTCTGCATTTAATGCCGCCGATCAGGCTTTAAAACCTATGGTGGCACTGGGCACTGGCAGATTAGGTTTTGACGGTGATGTATACTCCAAACATTTTCAATCACCATTAACTGCTCGATACGCTTTTGACCTGAATATCTCACAACGTTTAACACGATACCTTCAGCTTAACTTTAATGTTATGTTTGGGAAATTAGGTGCGCATGAAAATAAACTTGACCGACATGCCAATTTTATTTCAGAGATCAGAGCCGGTGGGTTGAATTTGTTATACGACTTTGGAAAATTTATTCCTGATAGATTTACAGTTAGACCATACCTTTCATTAGGAGTTACCGGTTTTGAGTTTTTAAGCAAAACAGATATTAAAGATGCAAACGGCAACACTTATTACTATTGGAGCGATGGCAGCATTAAAGATATGCCGGAAGGAGCACCTGGTGCACAGTATGCCAACACTTTAAAAAGAGATTACGTTTATGAAACCGATGTACGCGAAAGTAATGTTGCTTTGTTTGGTAAATATCCTGAAAGATCGTGGGCAGTTCCGATTGGTGCTGGTTTTATAATGAAAGTTACCGATCGTGTTGATCTAAAAATGAATTTCCAATACTTATTTACTGCTACAGATTATATAGATGGTTTAAATGAGCAAAACAGAGGGAATAAAATCAAAGATAAATTCTCTTACACCTCGGTTTCATTGCAATACGATCTAATTGCAAAACCAATTCAAAAGAAAAAGAAGAGCGATGCCTACCAGAATGTTAACTGGCTTGCGCTTGATTCAACCGATTACGATCAGGATGGTGTTACCGACTGGAATGATAAATGCCAAGGTACACCTAAAGAAGCTAAAGTAACTGCAGATGGTTGTCCGGAAGATACCGATAATGATGGCGTACCAAATTACAGAGACGACGAGCCGAGCACTCCTGTAGGTTTGGTAGTTGACGCAAAAGGTGTTGCTTTGAATGATGATCATTGGAAAAAATGGTACGATCAATATATGAATGATTCAACCGATGCCAATATGACCACTGAATATGTAGGGAATGTATTTGCGTTGAATTCAAACAAAACAAAACTTGATCAAGCTAATAAGGACAGAGAAGTTTACACCGTTGAATTGGCGCGTTACAATGGCTCTATCCCTAGTGATGAGATGGCATTTTTATTAAGTATTGGTGATATTAATTCCACAAACTTAGAAGATGGTACAACCATTGTTTATACTTCAGGAAATTATAAGAAGATAAAGAACGCTGCAAAACGTCGTGATGAATATGTTCAAATGGGTAATAAAGATGCTGCCGTTGCAAAAATGAAAGGCAAAAACATTACGCGATTGACTGAAGATGAATTAGCAAAATTGTTGAATCAGGAAAAGTTGGATGAGGCTAAATCTGGGGTTGATTCAAGTAAAGTTGCAAATAATATTAACCCAAATAACACTGCAACCACAACTGTGACAGACACTGAAGGGAACGCAATTGAATCGTTTGGAAAAGATGATGTAGTTTACCGTGTGCAATTAGGTGCCTTTAAAAACAAGATCTCTACAAGTGTATTTAATACCAGTGCAGGTGTTTTAGAATTAAATGCGGGCGAAAATGTTTACCGTTATGTAACAAAAGGTTATAGAACCATTGAGGAAGCAGCTGCCATTATAGCAGACCTTGTAATACAAGGTTATAGTGATGCGTTTGTTACTGCTTATAAAGTCGGTAA
>JBIKKW010000093.1:0-11802 GCA_044360115.1 Bacteroidia bacterium | reverse complement strand
TTTAAAGAGGCAAGCTTAAACGAATTTAAGTAATTTCTATTTAGGTTTTTTGTTAATTTGTTTTGTATGACTAAAATCAGTTTTTATTTAAAACAGCTTCTTTTATTTCATTTATATGATTTTTAGAGAATGGCTTTTTAAAAAATGCTTTAATATGAGGGTGTTTTTTAGAATATTCCTTTTCAATAATGTTGTTGGAATTAGTTAAAATAACAACTGGACAATCAACACCAATAGATTCAATATGATCAAGAAATTGATAACCATTCATTTCAGGCATATTCAAATCAAGCAATATTAAATTTTCTTGTTTACAATTTTTTTCCTTTATATGATTTAAAGCATCCAAAGGATTTATAAAGGTTTTTATTTGTAATTTTTTAAATTCAGTGGATAGAAGATATTTACAAATATAATTACTGGTAGGGTCATCATCTACAATTAATATACTCTCAATACTCTTCATTTTTTGTTATTTCCTTATGTTTAAAAATATAACAAAATAATTAAACACCATAGGGTAAAACTACCTGATTTTAAATAGGTGAAAACACCTGTTTTATATGTGACTATTAGCCTCCCCTGGAATTCTCAAACTTCACGTTTTTCTTACATGCGAAATAAAGCAAAGGCAAATACGAATTTATTGCCGTTAAAGTGTAGTTACTTTGAATAAAAATTAGTTATGAAAACGATTGATAAAAAAAATTGGAATAAGTTATCTGGATTGATGAATTATTCGTTAAGAAGCACCATACTTGTTATATGCTTTGTAGCAATTACGGCTCAATTTAATAAGGTGTATGCTCAAAGTTTTAAAAAGTTTAAATTAGGTTTGGATATCGAAACCGGTATTTCTGGAAACGGACATGGATTTATTTATAATGGGATGATTCATGTGAAAAAAGGACCTCATTCTATAGGATTAGGGGCTAGTATTCAAAAACGAAATTTTGATTTTGGTGGCGGAAAATTAAAGTATTCGATCACATTAACAGATCTGATTAATAATGAGGTATTAGAAAGACAAGACATGTTAGAGGATTTATCAAATAGCGAAAGAGATAATGTGGAATTTTTACCGTATGAGTATGAACGCAACAACATTGAATTAAATGCTTTTGTATTTACACAGTATTTAAATAATTTATCACTTTCATATAACACCATTCAACGAGAAAAAATGGTGGGTATAAATGATTTTAATGATTGGAATAAAGTTAAGTTATCTACACTTGATTTCGGATTGGGATTCGAATTGAAAATTAATTTAAATGATCACCTGAGTTGGAAAAATTACATAGCCATGTCAGGTTACTATCACACAAACTACAGTTATAAATTATATCATAGTAAATTTAGTCCTTGCTTAAACATAGGTACCATTATTGAATTTACATATTAATTCAGTTGTAATTTGTTTTGCATTTTTTACATGATTTTTCTTTTTAACTAACATGTAATTATTGTAATAACTTGTTCTTAGTTCAAAGTGTTTTATGAGTTAAATTTTAAAATAATAGTTTATTGTTTCACTAATATTTTATAATGAATTGATTTAATAGTTTAATAATGTTGTTTTTACCTTTGCGTTTTATTTACATGCTTTAATCGATTTTTAGTCGCATTCTGTCTATTTACACTTTCTAAATTTATTTAGATAACGAAAATCTTCTGTATTTTCCATAAATTTGGTAAAACTTACCAATGTAAGATTTTTCCAAATTATGCATTTTTGAAAAATCTCCATTTAAAAAGTTATAAGTTTTTTAATGATTTTACAATTATGAAATTTTTGAAGTTTATTTTATTCTTTTCGCTGTTTTAAGATTTAATAAACAGGTTCCTATGACTTACTTTTCAAAAATAATATTCTAAATACCAATAAACATTTCTATTTAAAATGAAAATTTTCAAAAACAAATTCTTACTTAGTTTTCTATTCATAGCAATAATCAAATTACACTTAAGTTCTCAGTCAATTTCTAATTATGCAAGTGTTCGAAATACCGGAGTTACTTATAGTTCAATAAATAATAGTGGTTTTGGTTTTGCTAATTGGCGAAATATAACATCATTTACTCAAGATGATAATCGGTCTGATTTTACGGATATTGGTTTTGACTTTTGGTATAATGGTGTTCGTTACAATCAGTTTTCAGCTTCAACAAATGGTTTTATTGATTTTTCAAACTCTACTGATGATGGTGGACCGGTTGGAGATGATTTTGGATTTAATAATGCAGCATTTACGAATGCTAATATTCCAAATGCTACCTTGCCGGCAATAGCTCCATTTTATGACGATCTTACTGCACAAGGTGGAACAAACCCTTTGGGAAATAGCATTAAATATTTGCTTACTGGTGCTGCTCCTAATAGAACACTTACAATTGAATGGATAAATATGGCGGTTTACTTAAACACAAGCCCAAGTTTAAATTTTCAGGTTCAATTGGTTGAAACCTCAGGAAAGATTTTTGTGAATTATGGAACTATGAATACAGGAACACACTTGTTTTCTTATTCAATGGGTTTAAATGGCCAAATTTTAAGTGCTATACCCACACCTGCTCAATTAAAAATGTTACAAACAGTTAATACCAATGTTTTAAATAACACTGTTCAAAACAACCTTTCTGCTATGCCAGCGGCCAATTCGCAATATGTTTTTACTCCTCCAGTTCCAAGTTTACCAAGCGGTGCAATTGCATTTACAGGAATCACATCAAGTGGAATGACGTTGAATTGGACAAATTGGGCAACAAATGAAGTTGGTTATGCTATTTACAATAGCACTGACGGTATTAATTATACGTTTGTGAATCAAACGGCCGCTAATGCAGTTTCTTCTGCAATTACAGGATTATTACCCGGTGTTACTTATTATTGGAAACTATATGCCGTAACAGAAGGCTGCTTAAGTTCACCATTGAACGGAACTCAAGCAACGCTATCAGGTGGTAACAAAATATCAATTGCCAGTGGAAATTGGTCTAATTCTGCAATTTGGAGTCCGCCTGGTGTGCCAAGTTTGGGCGAAAACGTTACAATTTCTAATGGACACCAAATTGCAATAACATCTACTGCCAATTGCAATAATTTAACGGTAGGAACAGGTGGCGCTGCTACCCTTCAGTTTTCAACAACTACAGCCCGTTCTATGACGGTTAATAATAACATTACAGTAAATACTTCAGCTACTTTTGATGTTAATATTAATTCAAATGTGACACATAGTTTAACAATTAAAGGAGGTATTACAAATAATGGTAATATTAATTTTGCTACTGATGCTAATAGTTTATGTAATTTATTTGTAATAAAAAACGGCAACATTACTTTCAACGGCACTGGTTTGGTAACCAGGTTCAACCTTATAAATGTTTCATTAGGTGGTTCATCCAATAATGTTCTTGAAATTGCATCTAATAATTTTAGTGCAGCCAATGGATTTTTAACTTTAAATAGTGGAACCTTCAAATTATCAACAATTAACACCGTTAATATTGTTCCGTTTTTAGCAACCACTGCGATCTCTCAATATTCGGGATTGTGGTTAAATTCTGCAAATGCTATTGTAACTACAAGTGCAGGAATTAATTTGTCGGGTAAATTAACAGTTTCAAACGGCACATTTAATGTAGGAAATCAAACAAATGAAGATCTATTATCAAGTGGCGGTAATATTGTAATAACAAATGGTGCATTAAATATTGCAGGAAAGTATTACTCAACAGGTTTAAATAATTTAAGTTATTTTAGTATAAGTGGGGGAACATTAACAGTTCCAACTTTAGGCTCAACAAGCACAACTGATGCACCATTTCAAATTGCTGGTTTAGGATCGCAATTTAATATGACAGGTGGTTTGATTGTTATTCCGCAAGAAGGAGGTACCGGCGCACAAGATCTTGGTTTTACAAACACAGGATCAACTTCAGGTGTTGTTAATGGAGGTACACTTCAAATAGGTAGTTTAACTAGTCCGGCTAATCAAATAATAAATATAAATAGTAATTCGTCTATAGGTGGATTATTAATTAACAGTACTAATATTACTGCCAGAATCGTAACAAATAGTCTTTCAGTAGTAAACAATATTAGGTTTAATTCGGGTAATTTAAATGCTAATAATTTAAATATTTTATTAGGTGGTAGTTGGCAAAATAACGGTGGTTTATTTACTGCAGGAACGGCGTCGGTTACTTTTAATTCAAGCAACGCCCAGTCAATATTTAAAGCAGGAGGCGAAACGTTCAATCATCTTGTAATAAGCGGATCAGGTGTTAAAACATGTTCTGCTGCTGTAAATGTTTTTGGAAATATTACTATTAATTCAGGTTCAACTTTTGATGTAAGCTCTGCTAATCATCAATTATCAGTTAGAGGGAACTTTAATAATAGCGGAATATTTAATGCTCAAAACGGTACAGTTTTGCTAAATGGCACAACTAATCAATCAATTGGAGGAAATTCAACAACTAATTTTTATAATTTAACATTAAATAATAACGCTGGGGCTATACTTAATAATAACGAAAATTTGATAGGAACATTAACTTTAAGTAATGGGGCATTTAATACAAATCTCAAAATTTTTACAATGGTATCAACAGCAACTGCAACAGCTCGTATTGCTCAAATTACTGGTACCGGAGATATTGTTGGTATTGTAAGAGTTCAAAGATATGCTCCGGGTGGATCTACAGGCTGGGCACTTATTGGTACTCCTATCTCATCTGCTTTAAGCTTTTCTGATTGGGATGATAATATTTTTATTTCTTGCCCAACCTGCCCTGATGGAAATGCTTCAAATTTTTTATCTATATACCATTATGATGAAACTGCTGCCGGGAGTTATTCTGATGCAGCTTCCTATATTCCCATTAGTACAATAAATGATCCTATACTTCAAAATAAGGGCTATTGGGTTTATTTAGGAGATGGTTTAACAACTACTAATCCTATTACACTTGATGTAATAGGAACTGTTAGGAAATTCAATCAAACAATACCATTAAGTGTTACTAATAATGCTTCATCTGCTGATATAGGGTGGAATTTAATACATAATCCATATCCTTCTGCAATAAGCTGGGCGGCATTAAAAGGAACAACAACAAATATTGATAATGCCATCTATGCATATAATGCTGATTTAAATGGTGGGGCAGGAGGTAATGCAACTTATGTTAACGGAGTTAGCAGCCCTGCAGTTGGAAGTGGTGGAATTGGAGATGTTATACCAATGTGTCAGGCATTTTATGTTCATTCAACCGGTGCAACAGCATTAAATGCTACCGAAGCTGTAAAGGTTTCCGGAAACCCTACATTCTTAAAAACATCAAGCCAAAATAATTTGAATTTAATTCGTTTAAAATTGAAACGTTCAAATGGTTTTGAAGATGAAACTGTTATTTATACACAAGCCGGTGCTTCTTCTAACTTTGATAGTGATTATGACGCAATAAAAATGTCTGGCCAAGATCCTTATGCGCCAACCATTTTTGTAGAAAAAGATTCAACAGCTTTTCAAATTAATGGCGTATCGCCAATAGCCGGAACCTTTACCACATATGTTAAAACCTTAACTGGTTATTCTGGCTCTTATACGATCAGCGCAACCGATTTTACAACTTTTCCAGTTGGAACATGTATTAATTTGTATGATCGATCTAATCAAATTTCAACAGATCTTACTCAATCAAATTATGTTTTTAATTTAAATGATACTACTTCTAATGCACGTTTTATTCTTAATATAACCTTAAACCCTTTACAAATAGCCGCACAAACGAAACAACCAACTTGTTCAGATATTAATGGTGGCGCCGTATCAGCCATTGGTTTAAATAACGGGCCTTGGAATTATTATTGGAAAAATGCTAATAATCAAATTATCAAAACGTCTTTAAATAAAAGTACATCTGATACATTAACTGGACTTTTTGATGGCAAAGTGTATTTAGATATAACAAGTATTAACGGATGTGATAATAATCAAAGTAATTATACAATTATCAAACAAATACCAACTTACGCTAACTTTTTGGCGCATGACACTGTATTTCTGTCTGAATCAAAACCTATAGATTTCACAAATTCGTCTCTCAATAATGTAACTAATTACTGGGATTTTGATGATAACAACGCAACTTCAAATCTTTTATCTCCGTCCCATTTATATCAATCAGTTGGACTATATTCAGTGAAATTAAAAACTACTAGTTCTACAAATTGTATCGACTCTATTATTAAGCCAATAGTTGTTTTAGAGAAGCCAGTTGGTGTAAATGAATTAAGCTTACAAAAAAATCAGTTAATTGTAAAATCAATAGGCTTTAATCATTTTGTAATTGAACAAGTTTTAAATAACGAATCACAAGTTTCTTATCAATTGAGAGATGTTACAGGTAAGTTGCTTCAAAATAGTAATGTTTTAAAATCAACACATCTATACTTCGAACTTAATTTGAACGATTATAATAGTGGCGTTTATTTCTTAAATATTTCTGTTGATCAAAATAAGTTAACAGTTAAATTACCTGTTTTGCATTAAGTTAAACTTCTAAGTCTTAATTAGTTTTATAATCATTGAATTATTTATTTTTAGATAATAGATGCCATTTTCGTATTGTTCGATGTTTATTTTAATTGTATCAAGTTCGGATTTTTCTTCTAATATTATTTTTCCTAGTTGATCAAATATTTGAATCTCTTTTAAACTATGGTACTTAAGTATATAGTTACCATTACTCGGATTAGGAGAAAGTTGATAATGGTTAGATGACGTTTCTTTTGTTTCTAAGGATGTACAATTGCTTACCATTATGGTAATTGAATCCAAATTCATGCAATATGTTAAGGAATCGGTATAGGTGTATACAACAACAAAGGTTCCATTGTTTGTGGGATTAAATAAATTGTTTGTAATGATAGGGTTATTGTATTCTCCACCGGTAGGGAATGGATAAAGGTTGATAGGTGAACCGTTTAAACAAGTTGTATAACTAGAACCTGTTAAATTTACAAGAGGTAAACTATTTACTAAAACAGATATGGTTGTAGCTGCTAAACACCCTGTAACTGAATTTGTGCCAGTTACTGTATAATTTTGCGTTGTTGCAGGTACAAAGGAAACTCCGTTATATACATTATTACTCCAAGTGTATGAGTTTGCTCCGTTAGCTGATAAAGTTACTTCTTCGCCCATACAAATTTGTGTTTTTGATGCTATGGCATTAATTGTAAATAATGGAGGTTGAGTTACATTAAAGATTTCTTGAGTAATAGAATTGTTAGAGTCGCTAACCAAACATGTGTATGTTCCTGCCGATAAATTTTGGGCAATTGCAAAGTTACCACCAGATGGTAGCCATGTATACGTGTATGGAGCATTACCGCCATTGGTTATAGCTTGCAATACTGCGCTATTTTGCCCATAACATTGAATAGAATTGGTTTGAACGATGTTTACGCCAAATAATGGTGTAATTATTACATTACCATTACCAGAATTAAAGCCACTTAAATTAATTTGATTTGAACCGGAATTAAATGAGCCACCTCCTCCGCCATAAGCAATAGGGCTGGAGTTTAATGTTCCACCTTGACCTCCACTAAATCCACCGCCGCCACCACATCTGTTGATGGAATTATGCCAACCTGAACCGCCACCGCCAAATCCACCGCAACCACCATAATATATTCCGTTATAGCCACTTTCCCCGCCAACTCCACCATTAATAAGAGCATCACCACCATTGCAAGGATTTTGTGCCATGTTTAATGAATTTGCACCATTGCTATAAACGCCTCCTCCTCCTGCAGCATCTCCGTTTGTTATTCCGCTGTATCCGCCATTGCCCATCGTACCCCCACCACTAAAATAGGTTGATCCTCCATTGTTAGATATTTGACCGTTGCCACCTGGACTATTTATTAAACCACCACCACCACCGCCTGCAACAATTAAAATGGAGTTGGTGTTTATTGATATCATTGTAGCACCGCCGCCGCCGCCGCCATTAAAGTTAATTGACCCACCGTAACCGTCTTCACCTTTTTGCCCAACTAGTATATGTAAAACATCATTTGCTATTAAATAAAAATTTCCTTCAATTTTTGCACCCAAACCACCATTGCCACCACCTTTTGCACCCATGCCTGTGATCTTATAAAAGCCATTACATGGAACGGTCCAATTTTGAACGCCATTTGTTGAAGTTACGTTTCCATTTAAATTTGTTGTTAAATATGCTAAATTTATTTGCGTTTGATTTGGACCTACACTACCTGTTGCGCCAGCATTTGTGAAACAATAGCTGTTTTGCGATATTGAGTTGAAACAAGTTGATAGGGTAAGAATTACCGATCCTATTTTATTTAGCTTTTTCACCTTCGAATATTTTTAAATCAAAGTTATCTTCATTAACCTCATTTGCTTTTACAATTTCCTTTAATTTCTTACATGTGTAATTTACTTTGATTGATTTGTTAAGTAACCGAATACGATTTCGCAAAAGGAATACAACCCTAATTGATAATTTACCTTAATAGTTTTATACTAATTATTTAGTAACTTTTTTAATCAGTTTAAAAAGTCGTGTGAAATTTTTGAAATTTAGAGGTGGGTCACCAATTAATGAGTAGGCATGATCTAAATAGATCTTATATAATTCAATTATTTTTCTTCTATACGATCTTTTATGATTTTGATTAGCTTGTTTTGAAAAGATCTTAATTTTTTTTCCTTCAATAAAAGCTATTTCTAGCGGTGATACATAATAACCTAGTTGTGACACATCATTGTTGTTCATTGTTCTCATAATTGTTTAGTTTAATTGTTACCGTAAAACTAATTCAACTGAATTGAGAAAAATTCACAAGAATATTATCTAACTTACATTTGTAAAGAATGATGAAGGATTATAAAACCTTAAAAATAAGTTCTAATCAAATTTTTAGAATTGAATTAGTTTTTATCTCTACGTTTCGCGTAAATGTATTCGTCTAATATCTCTCCATTCTTGAGTAGAGTACTATCAAATTTTGCCTCCAAGGTAAATCCGGCTTTTTCTAAAACTTTCATTGATCTTGGATTGTTGCCAAACACACGGCAATAAACACGGGTGATCGGGAAGCTTTGGAAAGCTTTATCGGTTATCAGTTTTAATGCCTCTGTCATTATTCCTTTTCCCCAATATTCTTCACCAACCCAATAACCGATCTCGGCATTATTAATAAAAATATCTTCCTGCAAATGAATGCCTGTTCCGCCAACCAATTCATTATTATAGGTTATGGCAAAAACTTTTGTTGGTTCATCCTTTAAAAAAGTTTCAATAAATGTATTAGCGTGATCAATGGTATAAGGATGTGGAAAACGCCCGGTTAAAAATTTCGCAATTTTAAAATTATTGGCTAATTCACTTAAACGCTGAGCATCTTCTTTTGAATATGGACGTAAAGCAACACTCATATAATTAGTTGTTGGTCTTTTGCAACAGGTAAAAATCCATGATCACCATCGCGGCCATACTTTCCACAATTGGCACAGCTCTCGGAACAACACATGGATCATGTCTTCCTTCAATTTGAATATGCGTTGATTCACCAGAGGTGGTGATGGTTTCTTGTTCTTTTTTTACCGATGCCACTGGTTTAAAGGCCACATTAAAGTAAATAGGCATACCATTACTTATTCCGCCCTGAATTCCGCCGCTATTATTGGTCTTAGTTTTGGTTTCGTTGCCAACTGTATAAAATTCATCATTTAATTCCGATCCCTTTTTCTCAACACTATCAAATCCGCTGCCAATTTCAAATCCTTTAACGGCGTTAATACCAAGCATGGCTTTGCCCAATTCGGCGTGAAGTTTGTCAAACACAGGTTCGCCTAATCCTACAGGTACATTTTTAATAACGCATTGTATGATCCCACCGCAACTATCGCCTTCGGCTTTTAATTGCTCAATGTATTTGATCATGGCATTGGCTGTATTTTCATCCGGACAGCGAACGCTATTTTTTTCTGAACTTAAAACATCAAAGTTTTCGTGATCGCCGTTTAATTTTATTGGACCAATTTGTTTTACAAAAGCGTTGATCTCAATATGTAACGCGCGTAAATATAATTTCGCAATGGCACCTGCTACCACTCGGGCAATGGTTTCGCGCGCGCTGCTTCTGCCACCACCGCGGTGATCGCGTAAACCATATTTTTTCTCATAAACAAAATCGGCATGACTAGGGCGATAAACATCTTTTAATTTATCATAATCCTTACTTTGCTGATTGTTGTTTTTTACTATAAATCCAATAGGTGTTCCTGTGGTAATGCCGTTAAATATTCCCGATAAAAATTCAACCTTATCATCTTCTTTACGAGGCGTTGAAATATTCGATTGTCCGGGTCTTCTTCTGTTAAGTTCCGATTGAATAAAATCAATATCGATCTTTAATCCGGCAGGACATCCATCGATAACGCCACCAATAGCTTCACCATGACTTTCGCCAAAAGATGTCAGTTTAAATAAATGTCCGAATGTGTTACCTGCCATAAGAGCAAAGATACACTTTTTGACTAAAAGCGATAGAAAATGGAAATATCCGACACTAAACCATTAATATTAAAATCTGATATTCCCGCCATTATGCCATTTACGCGGCGCTCATAATATCTGTAATTTAAGATGAAACTACCCGTTAAGGCCCATCTTGGTGATAACTCATAACGTAAGTTGTAGGAAAGATTTGCGCCAAACTTATCGTAGTTTCTGGTTTTAATGGTCATGCCTGTATCCAGTCGGTTAATATTAAAAACTTTATACCCTGCTGTATCTGTTGTTTCGGAGTAATTCACATAAAACGAATTTTCACTAACAAATTTGTTGTTATATATCAGATCAATTCCAATAGCATGTTTTAATTTACCGTTACCCAAAATAAGTTCATAGCCTAAGCCGGTTTGAATGTTTGTAGGAACGCGCGTTTCGGTATTCAAGTAAACTGTTTTACCGGGAACAGATAGCATGCGCTCTTGCTTAAAACTACCTTCTGATTCATCAAACATAACCGTACCAACAATAGCTTTTAAGGCATGTTTTTGATTAACGCGGTATCTGTAAGTTAAATTGGTAAAACGTTCGTTCACATCTTTTGCCCCTGTAAGCATTAAGAAAGGAGACAAAACGCCTAATCCAAATTCATGGCGTTTTTCATTAAATGGTTCAGGTTTCACAAATGTTGTATCCTGAGCGAATAGCTTGCCAATAAGCAATACTAAGATCATTATTATTGATGGTCTCATTTAACTTAATATTTAATTTATTAACGATAGAATTTTAGAAATAGTATGTTCGTGTAAAATAAGCAATTTGTTTTTTAATTAAATTCATACTTTAAATTATGAGTAAATTACTTTTAAAGAATATTAAAAACCTTGTTCAGGTTCGTGAAGAGGCCCCAGTTAAGGTTATTGGAAAGGATATGAAACTTTTGCCGTGTATTGAGAATGCGTGGTTGGCATGTGAAGATGGCGTGATCGTTGATTTTGGCAGTATGGATGAATTTCCGGGAATTACAGATTGGAAAGGCCTTGAAGTGATCGATTGCAGCGGAAAATTGGTAATACCTTGTTATGCAGATAGCCATACCCATATTGTTTACGCCGGTAACCGTGAATCAGAATTTGTAGATCGCATTAATGGCATGAGCTATGAAGATATTGCTAAGCGTGGTGGTGGCATTTTAAATTCGGCTGAGTTATTAAATAAAACATCTGAAGATGATCTTTTT
>JBIKKW010000226.1:0-3245 GCA_044360115.1 Bacteroidia bacterium | reverse complement strand
TTTAGTTATGTCGGTTGCGATCTATTCTTTAGATCATTTTTTAAATAACTTTCAATCGGTGATCTATACCATCATTACGATTGCAGTAGGGGCAACGGTTTATGTGTTGATGTTACTTGCTTTAAAAGAAACCTACTTTTTAAAACCTGCCCTTGCTACCGCACAAAAACTTTTAAAAAGATAATGCCAAACAGAGAAGGACATATCATTTTATTAACCGCCTGCATCGATCCGGCTGTATCAAATACGCCTCTTACAAAAATTACTGATCCTAAAATAAGGCTCGCTCAATACACTCAGGGAATTGAAAAACTAATAGAAACAGGCGCTTTTAGCACCATTATTTTTTGTGAGAACACCAATTATGAATTCAATAAAGATGTTTTGCTGAAAAAGGCAATTCAAAAGGGAATTGAACTCGAATTCATTTCATTTTCGGGCGATCATGAAAAAGTGAAGCAATTAGGAAAAGGTTATGGCGAAGGAGAGATCATTAAGTACGCCATTGAACACAGCAAACATTTAAACGAAGAGGCCCTGTTTTATAAGTTAACAGGCAGAGTTTTTATTAAGAACATAAAAAGCATAGTAAACAAAGACGAAAAGAAACAAACTATTTTTATCAGGGCACAAAGGAACAAAAGAATTATTGATGCGCGGTTTTTTAAAGTATCAGTAAAATTTTTTAAAGCACACCTGATGAATGTTTTCACAGAGGTTAACGATCTGCAAAAACATTATTTAGAGATGGTTTATTTCGAGAAGCTTAATGGGATCGGTCATATCGATCGTTTCTCAGAGTTTCCTTTAATAACAGGCTATTCGGGCTCAACAGGCGAAAAATACGACCAAAGCAAATATGAATATTTTAAATATACACTATTACTTAAAACAGGTTTTTTAAATGTGAATTAGTTTTTCGTTCACATCCCTTTACTACTGTTTTATCATTCATTAAGTTTCAAAAAACAACCACTTTAATTTGTGTTTATTTTACTTTAGCCCTTTCATATGCTGCTGATTTGTGGTAAAATGTAATAAGCGATCTGCAAACTCTAAATCTAAAGCCTATGTCAAAACAAATACAATATCAGTTAAGTATTAAATGGACCGGCAACAAAGGAGATGGTACCAAGGATTACGATGCTTATGACAGAAGCCATGAGGTAAACATCAAAGGAAAGAAAAAATTAGCCTGTTCATCAGATTCACCATTCAGAGGCGATGCAAAAAACACAATCCGGAAGATCTGTTGTTAGCCTCTTTATCATCATGCCATATGCTTTGGTATTTGCGTTTATGCGCCAGCGAAGGTGTTGTGGTTATAGATTATGTAGATGATGCCGAAGGTAAAATGATACAAACAAGTAATGGCAGCGGCTATTTTACGGAGGTGATCTTAAGCCCTAAAGTTGTGGTTGCCGATCAAACGATGGTTAAGAAGGCGCTTGAATTACATAAAAAGGCAAACGCATTTTGCTTTATTGCCAATTCGGTAAAGTTTTCTATTTACCATAAACCCGAAATAAGCGTAAAACAGCTAAAAAACCACTAAATTCCTTTAATTTATCGCCTATTTTATTAAATTTGGGGGACAAAATCCCTGTAATACCAAATACACACATGTTGGTTTTCGACCTTTTTAAATTATTTGAGAAATACACGTTAACGTATGTATACAGGGGTGTATTCGATCCAAACTTAACCGATAAAATTTTGGCTTTGGCTGAAACCAACATGACCATGATCGGTGAGGTTTCAAAAACTCAAAAGAAGGTTTATTTTGTAATGGTAGAATCCTTACAAAACATTACACGCCATCAGGATATTGGTCAAAAACTAGACAACCAGGCTTTTTTTGTTGTACAGAATAAAGACGGTAAATATGGGATGGCCAGCGGAAATGTGATCGAAAAAACAAACATCTCCTCGCTTCAGGAAAAACTAGACAAAGTAAATTCACTTGATCCGGATGCTTTAAAAGCTTATTACAAGGATGTTTTAGAGAACACCGGTCTATCTGAAAAAGGCGGCGCCGGATTAGGTTTAATAGAAATTGCACGCCGTTCGGGAAGCAAGTTGCTTTACGATTTTAAAGAATTGAACGAGAAGCTTTCTTACTTTTATTTTAAATCAAAAATTGCAACAGAGGCAGACTCAGAAGAAGCAGGCGGACTCAGCGGGGTTAAGCAATTGCATGAGTTGGCTAAAACCCACCATATTAGTATGGTGTACCAAGGCTTTTTCACGCATGAAAATTTAAAAAGCCTGCTTGCCACGACCGAAGGAAGCGTTGCGCGTAGCGAAGTTGGGTTTAAACGCAAAGCCGTTAACATTATGGTTGAATTGCTACAAAACATCTGTAATCACGGTAGAGCTATTGACACCGAAAAACTAGGCATTCCGGGGATATTAGTAGTTACAACCAATGAAAAGGAATGCCAGATCATGTCAGGTAACTACATCAATAATGATAAGGTTGAAAAGCTGCGCGCTAAGATTGACAAGGCAAACAACTGTACTTTAGATGAATTAGAAGACATTTATTCAGAGGAGATCATGAAAGAGCACGAACCCGGACAGAAAGGTGCCGGCCTAGGTTTTATTGATATGCGTATGAAAAGTTCTAACAAAATTGATTACGCAATTATTGATTTTAACGCTAATTTTTCTTTCCTTTCGGTTTCCGTTTCTATACCTTTTTAAAATGGCCAGTGAGTTAAAAATTGAAGCTACAGAAGATACACCAAGTGTGATACTTGATGCAAACTCTGGTATATTCAAGATCTCTGGTCGTTCTTTACCGGAAGACGCGTTTTGGTTCTACAATCCAATCTTAGAGTGGTTAACTGAATACAACAAGGCGCCATTACCTGTTACCGAATTTCATTTTAATTTGGAGTACTTTAATACAGCTTCTGCCAAACAAATATTTAAGATCTCAAACCTTCTTTGCGAATTATCTAAGTCAAAAACTGTAAAGGTAATTTGGCATTACGATGAGGGAGACAGAGATATGTTCTCTTCCGGTGGTAGATTTTCAAAACTATGCGGAATGCCTTTTGAATTGATTAAGAACTAAATTTTAAATCCTGCCACTAAAATATCATCGGTTTGTTTTTGCAAACCTCTCCATTGAATAATTGCTTTTTCAAATTGCTCAGCGCAATTACCCGATTGAAGATCGGTATTAAGAATGAGATCTTCAAAACGACTAACCAAGAACTTTGAATCTTTTTCGCCAC
>JBIKKW010000009.1:0-37699 GCA_044360115.1 Bacteroidia bacterium | reverse complement strand
TGTTATAGGATTCCTCATCTTCCATGTCTCCAACAGTTGTAGAAGCTATGTAGTTAAAGTTATTGTCGATCAAAAATGGTTGATAATCTAATTTAAATATTCCATGATCGATCTTACGCGCTAAACAAAAGTTAGATTTGTTTTTTTCGTTACATATTGAAATGAATTTTTCATCATTTAAACCTCCACCGTAAAATTTAGTTTCGCTTATAAAATTTCCGTTCAGATCTGTTTTGATCAAATAGGATGTGAATTTACCTACCATAGCTGCACTTGTATCAAACGAACCGCAAAACACAAATTGATTAGATTTATTTTCTATGAAATCATAGCATCTTTCATTGGTAGCTGCCGAGCTGATCTTTTTTGAGTGAATTGAATCACCATTTTGATTTAGTTTAAAAAGCCAAAAGTCATCTGTTAATCCATTTAGTGAGGATGTGCCGGCTAAGGAAATTGAGCCATCTGATGGGATCATAACTGAATTAAATTCATCATTCTCAATATTCCCAAAATGTTTTTCCCAGATAACGGTACCGGTATTCGAATTCAACTTCAACACATATCCATCTGTTTTGCCATAGCTTTTGCTATACGTGTAGCCACAAACCACAATATGTCCATCAGGCGTTAATTTCAGATCATTTCCAAAATCCCAATCAAAACCACCAAATGATTTTTGCCAAATTAAATTTCCATTTTTATCAGTGCGCGCTACGTATACGTCGTATCCACCAAATCCGATAGAATTGGTGTATCCAGTAAAAATAAAACCACTATCAACAGGATTTACAAGTATTGATTTTGCGATGTCTGTCATGGCGCCGCCATAACTTTTCTCCCATACCTTTTGACCCATGCTATCTATCAAAAGTAAATAGGCATCGTTAGAACCAAAACCAAAGCTGGATGTAGAGCCGCAAATGATGTATTGTCTATTATATGTTTCCTGGATCCCATAACCATGATCGATCCCAAAACCACCATATTTATTGTACCATTTTGAAGGTGGTTGTGCTTGAGTTTTTATCACAGCCAAAAGAAATATTAGATATAATAATCTTTTCATGATCACTTAAATTTTTTAGCAACACTAAAATAAACACCTTGACCGTATGCAATTTTCGGAACAATAAAGCCTTGTAAACTGGTACTACCGATCTTGAAAAACAAATGTTTGCCATTATAGGTAACCGAACTTCCGACATTTAAACGAACATAACCGCCATAGCCAATATGTAAGCCATAAGTTACTTTTTTATGCTTGTATTCCGGTTCAACAAAGTAATAAGCTTTATAGTTAGCATTAAATATATATCTGAAACCGGTGTTCAATACAAAATTCATTTTTCCGAAATAAATTTTATTGATCAAAACCAAGTTGGTTGGAATGTTGATGTTGAAATTTTCTTTTCGGCTACTTACTAATTTTTGCAAAATGGTGTCTTGGTTAATCTTATTTAAAGTGGAGTCTTTAAGGTCTAAAATATTTTGAACCTTATAGCCTTGAAATGTAATTAATGAGTCGCTACTATATTGCACACTGTTTTTACGCCAATGTATAAAGCCTAAATTATTGGCGTTAACAACCAATACACTTTTTTTACCAATTTTACTTTTGTAAGGTGTTTCAAAAAATATATCGGCATTGGCACCAATGCCATTAAAGCCAAGTAAATTACGATTATTGGTATCACTAATAGCGAGGTTAAAATTTGAATTTAATTGTATTAAACTCGCATCATTTGAAGTAAACATAGATGCTTCGTTACCGGTTTTTAAATAAAACAACTGTTCGCCTTTTAAAAACGAAACCGAAATTCCAATTTTCGCGATCGAATCAACATGATGAATAATGGCGCCAAATTTGGCTTCCTGAAAACGCAATGCATTAACACTAATATGCGATAGGTTTGCTGTTTCGCCTAAAAAACGCTTATTGCCATAAAACATTAAGCGATAAAAATCAGCATTGAACGAGGCGTTAAGCACTTCCTGGTTTTTAAAACCGATCAAAAAATCAAAATTCTTATTTCCTTTTATAAATGCACTGGTACCGTAATTAAGGTTAATACCAAGGTTATTATTTGCTTTTAATTTTTTTTCTGATGCGTCTTTAATATCGTTGCTAATATAACCGCCCCATATCAGTTTGTTTACCATGTCGTTTTTAATGGCATTACTTCCGGCATCATATTCCACATTTAATGAAATACCACGGCCATAACTACTGTAATTTAAAAACTCGGTATTGTATTGCGCAAAAACACTGGTATTGATCGCAATAATAAATATTGCAATACGAATAGGAAGTGGTAATATGTGAAAACTGTTTTTCAAACTATTTGCGTTTTACTTTACAATTAAGGTCAATGATCATATCGATATCAATTTCGTAAGTATCTTTTATAATAATGTCCGGTGGATTTGGCGGCATTACCAAAATTGCTTTTATTTTAATGGATTTACTCTTTTTAATGTTCGCGATCTTTTCTGTTGTAACCGGTATGTATAATTTTTGACTCGTTTGAGCAATTACCATATTTTGTGCATCGGTAATTCCTTTATCAATTTTGTTATTGGTATTTAAAAACAGCGAATCAATAATGGTGTTTGAAGCATCAACCATATAGGCTTGCAATATTGCGTCAAACGGATACCCGTTTTTAGCTGAGATAATGATGTTGCCGTAATTCACAATATCCAACTGTTCTAAATTTGATAAATTAATGGCAGCATCTGATCTTAAAATGAACGATGAGGCATTAAAACGCATTGGTATTTTAATATCGGCCATCACTTTTATGCCGGTTTTGTAATAGGCAAAATCCTGATAGCCGGAAGTGTTTCCAAGTGGGTTTAATTTTACATTGCCCGCATAAGCAATTTTATTTGGTAAATTTGAAATGAAAGGCAAAATGTTACTGTTGTTTTTGTTCAGCCCGATGTGTTTTACAGTAGTGTTTACTTGTCCACCTACCTCAAACGCGCGATTGATGTTGATGGAAGCAAGTTGTTGTGTATTCAATGCCACTGAATTTTGATTTACCGTATTGATCGAGTGAATATTGTATAATGCCCCGTTAAATTCAGCTCCAAATTCATTGATCAATGTAAAATCCAAAGTCGCATCTTTTAACTGAAAATTGGCAGCATTAAAATTCTTAAAAACATCAAATACTGCTGTATCAATATCTACGGGCACATTTTGTTGTCCAAAATAACCTTTTGCGTATTGAGGAATTATATCGGTATAACTTATCTCTACCTTAGCTCCTTTACCAAGGGTTAGTTCCAAAGGTGCGGCGTACGGACTTGTACTTACGGTATAATTTTGAGAAATGGTATTAAAATTGGCAAAGCCGCCTGCTGTAAAATCTACTTCATAACCACTAATATTATAGGTTTTACTTAACGAATTTTCACCGGGAGGAATGCGCTCTTTTATAGTGAGGGCTTGGTTGTTGCGTTTCACACCGGGCAATACATACAAAAAATCCAATGAATCAACTGTTGATGCATTGTTACTGTATTTTAATTTTAATGTACCTTGTTTGATAATACCATATTTTAAAGCTACGCCATTACTGATGCTAAATGTTAATGGTGTTAAAGGGAAAAAATTAAAACTTTGACCAGGCGTAACCGTGGTTGGAAAAAAAGCAGGGTATAAGAAGTCTTTAACGATCGTTGTATCCGGCAATTTTAACAAGGAGTCAACTTTTACATAAGCTACTTCACGATTAACATTTAATGTTAAAAGGCCATTTGCATCGGTGTTAAATAAACTGTCATTCAAAAAATTTTTGATGTTCAGTTTGCTGGTCACAATTGGTCCAGTAATATCAACATCCCAGTTGGTTACCGTTTCTTTTCGGCAAGCAAAAAAAATGATAAAGATCAGTATAATTGAATATCTAAAATATTTAATACGCACTCTTACAAATATAAATAAATAAAAGTGCTTAATTAATTAAAATTTAAGTGTTTGGTGGTTTTTTGATATGCAATTTTGAGTATATTTACACTGCAAAATATGAAACTCAACACTAGGTTTTTCATTTCTTGGATTCTTGGATCTATTGTCATGTATGCTCTGTTCTATATGTGGCATGGTGTTTTTCTTAATGACTTTAAAAAGATCAACTTTCCAATGACCTGGCTGTTAATTTTTACCAGTGTTGCTTACATCACCATTTCTTTTTTAACATACGCTGTATTTGAGTCAAAACCAATGAAAAACGTATATAATTTCTTTGTAAGAGGAATTATGTCTGGCGCCTTGGTTGGCTTCATTATTTTTATTGTATCTACCGTTGTTACGATCTCCATCTCCCGCCATTTAAGTGCGCAGCATTTAATATTGGATTGTGTTTGGCAAATTACCGAACAAACCATTGGCGGTATTTTGATGGCAACCGTTAAAGTGTTTGTTATCGACCATCAGCACGAAGAAGCCTGATTTTATATAAATCGCCTAAAGGCTAAATAATACCCATTAATTTATTTGTTTTTTAAAAAATAATGTAGTTATTTGTTGGATAAGTTTATTTTATAATGACAAGTACTATCGAAATTTCAATCGAAAAAATCGCAAAAAGTAGAGTTGGTGAATACGATGTAAACAACGTGCCTTTTGGGAAATGTTTCAGCGATCATATGTTTATTGCTGAATATGCTGATGGCAAATGGCAAAAAGCCTATATTATGCCTTATCAGGATGTACCAATGAGTTATGCCATGAGTGCGTTGCATTATGGGCAGGCTATTTTTGAAGGTATGAAAGCCTACAAAAATGATAAAGGTGAGGTATCGTTATTCCGACCGGAAGCTAACTTCAAGCGTATGAATAAAGGTGCAGTGCGAATGGCCATGCCTGAAGTTCCTGAAGAGATCTTCATGAATGGTTTGATGGAATTGATCAAATTAGATGCAGCATGGGTTCCAACAAGCGATACAGGAAGTTTATATATCCGTCCGTTTTTAATTTCAACGGATGAGGCTATTGGCGTTAAAGCCAGTGATACCTATAAATTCATTATTATTACTTGCCCAGCAGGTAAATATTACGCTGAACCAATTAAGGTTTTGGTTGAAACAAATTATATCCGCTCGGTTAAAGGTGGTATTGGATTTGTGAAGGCTGCAGGTAATTATGGCCGCAGTTTATATCCTACCAAATTGGCACAACAAAAAGGTTACCAGCAGGTAATTTGGACCGATAGCGAAACACACCAATATGTTGAGGAAAGCGGAACAATGAATTTGATGTTCGTAATTGGTGATACAGTTGTTACTCCGGGATTAAGTGATACTATTTTAGCAGGTATTACACGTGATACAGTATTGGCCTTAGCTCGTGATTGGGGAATGAGAGTAGAGGAGCGCAAGATCAGTATTTTTGAGATCATTGAAGCTCATGAAAAAGGGATATTAAAAGAAGCATTCGGATGCGGAACCGCTGCTACAATTGCACAAATTGTAGGTATTGGTTACAACGGAAAAGATTATGCTTTACCATCGGTAGAATCTCGCAAATTCTCTCCTAAAGTTGACGAAACATTACGTAATATACGTAAAGGAAAAACGGAAGATAAATTCAATTGGATGGTTAAGGTTTGCTAAAAGAATTCTTAAAGAAAAAAAGCCCCGCTTATTAGTGGGGCTTTTTTTATTCATTAGTTCTGTCAATCCCCCCAACCCCCTTCGCCAAGGGGGAGAGCATCATATGATTTAAGTTTTTTAACAAGAACAATTATTCCCCCTTTTTTTCAAAGGGGGATAGGGGGATTCAAAAATAGGATAAGTTTATCTCGTCAATCCCCCCAACCCCCTTCGCCAAGGGGGAGGACTTGTAACCCATCAAAGTTTTTGATAACGAAATGAATTCCCCCTTTTTTCAAAGTGGTCCGCCGCGGCGGAAGGGGGATTTCAATCTTTAAAACGGTACAAAGGTTAAACCGATCATGAAATTGAAACGTTGTGTTGGGTAACGTTCCCATCTGTAATAACGTTGATTGGCAATATTATTAACCCGTGCAAAAAAGCTCAACATTTTACTGTATCTGTATTCGCCTTCCAAATTCACATCCACTAATCCATTCAGTTGCTTTGGTGTTAATACCGGCTTATTTGTGTCATCCAAAATTTGTGTTTGCATCCATTGTTTACCTATTGCAAATACTTCTGCCCTTAAAATGATCTTACTTTGTAAATTATAAATGGTAGAGAAGGTTAGGTCAAAATCCGGTTTATGATAAGCTCTGGTTAAATTTTTTGTATTGTATACATAGTAATTTCCTTTAGTAATAAAATGGATCTTTTCTTTCATTTGGTATTTGATCTGTCCGCTTAAATGTATTACCGATGCATTGTCATAAATCACATCAAACTGATTATACATTTGGTTGATGCCACTGTAATTGATCACATAAAAATGCATGCTATCCATTTGGCTGTAACTACCCTTAACGTCATAACTGGTGTTACTGCTTAAATTACCTTTTAAACCCAAATAAAGGTTGTATTTGTTGTTGGTATTCACATAATTAAGCGTAGTATCAATAAAGGGATTTTCGTTACTTAATGATCGTAAACTGTTTTTCATTAATCCGCCGGTAGCACCTGCGTATGGAATAATGATACTTTCATAAACATCATACTCAACATTTAACTGAGGATAGCCGTAAAAACGGGTCTTGCCTTTAAAGTTATCTAATGTACCTTTTAATCCAACCAAGGCTTTCCATTTTTTTCCTTGTGCCTCAAATGATGGCGCCAAAGATATGATGAGGTCATTTAGTGTGTCGTTACTTTGTTTGTGATTGTAATAGTTGGTGCTGAATCCCAAGTTCAATTTCTCATGATTAAGGAACATGCTTGCATCCACGCCAACGTTCACATTGTTCTCTGCTTCTTTGTGTAAATTTTGCAAGTTATAAAATCCGGCATTGATCGTATGGTTGATCTTTGAACTGTCGGTAAAATGACTTTGCAACACCAGTTTTGGTTCAACCAATTGGTAACGTTGTTTGATGTAATCGTTATCATTGATCGTATTAATGGCAGGATCGTAACCATAATAATGCACTACATTTCTGTTGTAGGTTATATCACCATTTAAGGTGTGTTTTTTGTAGAATTTTTTACCGTAAACCGTTCCGTAATTATCACTAAACCCGCTGTAACCGGTGTTTTCAAGTGTTTTTGAACTGGATAGGTGTTTTAGGTGAGCGCCAAATGCCATATCGCGTGAACGCAAATTGCTTATAAAAAATTCGCCATATGGTGTGTTGTATAATGGACCATATCCAACCTTTAACAACGAATGGTAAAGTTTGGTCAAAGGTTCGTTTTGCATTTTAGCAGCATCTATTTTTTGAACCTGGTATTTCGGAAATAAAGGATTACTTACAATGCCATATTTTACATTGGAAATACGTTTCACTGTATCCTTAATTTCAGGAAGGTCGGCAAACTTTGCCGATTCTTTTATAACCGGAACAAATTCACTGGTTGCCTGAAATGTGTTATCCACATTGGTTTGTGCCAACGAAATGGTAACGTGGGCAATAATCAAAAACAAGATCAGCAACCATTTAAGTAATTTATGATGTTGTTTCAATACATCATTTACTGGTTGTTCAACGCTGGTATTATATATCATGTTCAAATTCATTTGTTTTAATTATTTAGGTTGTTCAACAGGTTCTTTCGGCTCTTCTTTTTTCTGATCATTGTCAAATAAGTTACCATCGTTATTGTTCTCTTTGAACTCGATCTTCATGTCATTCGCTCCACCTTCTGTTGGCGGTAAAGCTTTACGTTGTTCTTGCTTTTCTTTCAACGCTTTTAATTTAGCTTCTGCTTCATCCAAATAGATCTGCTTTGGTTTGCCATCTATAATGGTTTGTAAGATAACTTCTGCATCGGCCTCATCACCTTTTGCTAAATAGGCATCAGCTAATAACAACATCCCTTTATTGTTCCAGTCATCATTGCTGTATTCGTAGCTGATCAATTTATTTACACCTTTTTCTACTTCTTTATAATCTTGTTTCTTGAAGTAGATCATCGCAATGTAATATAAGGCTTCAGCTCCTGTAATGTTTTTGGCTGTTTTGCTCATGGCCTTAAATTCGATCATGGCATCATCCAATCTTCCGGTTTCATACAAACATTTTGCTTTGATGTATTTAACCTCACTTGTTTGTTGCGGAAATAATTTTTCATTGGTCAATACATCATTACAAGCAACCAAGGCGGTATCAAATTTGTTCATGTAAAATGAGCAGCGCATACTTCCAAAACGCGCGTTGGTCTTGTTAAGCGGACTTTCGGCAATTTCCTTCAGATACATGAATTGAGGAAGGGCATCTTTATAATTTTTGTTCTTATAATTGATGTAAGAAGCTTTGGCCAAAGATGTTTCGGTATATAAACTTCTGGTTTTTGATAATACAAAATTATAACCCAGTAAGGCTTTATCATACATGTTCTTGCCGTAGGCGATATCTGCGTAATTAAATTGCGCTTCAATAATATATTTTCCTTCAGGGAAACGTGAAATATATGCAGCCCATTTATCAAATGCCAGATCGTAATTCTTTTGGTTGTAATGTGCATCTTTAGCAGTTTCGTAAGTGGCATTTTCTATTTGATTTACATTAAGTGGATTTCCAAGATCAGCAAAGTATTTCTCCATCTGATCGATCTGACCTTTTTCTTTGTAAATGGTCTTTATCTGCTCTAATACATTTTTTGCTTCTTCACTTTTTGAATCAATGCGCACAAACTTATCAAAGTATTCCAGTGCCTTATCATCCTCTTTTCTACCAAAATAAATGTTACCTAATTGGGCATAGCAGTTTTGCGTTGAATTTGAGTTTGGGTAATTCTTTAAAATTTTATTGTAATAGGTAATGGCATTGTCTTCTTCACGCAAATTCTCGTAATAGGTATCTGCCATCATGTTCATGGCTTGGCTCATGTATATTGAACTTGGGAATTTTGATTCCAAACTTTTTAGTTGATCAATTTTTTCCTTGTATTTTTTTAATAAACCCAAGCAAGTAGCTTTTTGGAACATCGCATAATCTACATCCAGTTTATTAAGTAAAATAGCCTCCTGGTACATTTCAGACGCTTGTAAAAACGTACGATTCATAAAATAGCTGTCGGCAGCGCGCAAATTAGCATCTGCTTTTTTATTCAGATCGGCAATATTTTTTGATAGTAAGTATTTTCTGAACGATATATTGGCGTTTGTATAATCATCTTTTTCTTTACGTTGAAAATACGCATAGCCAATATTGTAATTTACTATTTCGTATTCAGGTAATGCAATCGATCCCTCCATCACTAAAAACTTCTTCCACAGATCAATGGCGGTTGTGTAATCTTTTCTGTTGTATGATATCTCGCCTAACCAGTATTGATTCAAGGAGTTTAAGGTCAGATCGGTGTTTTGCGCCAATGATTTTTTAAATTGCTTTTCAGCTTCATCAAAATTGTTGTTGTTAAACGCATCTACACCTTTAAAGTAGATCAATTTCTGATAAATGTATTTCAACATGGGATCAATACTTCCTAAACTCTCAATGCTTTTGATGGCCATATCGTAGTTACGTGTGGTAGAGTAAACGTTGATGAGGTAAGTGTAACATTCATCTTTACGCGACGATTTTGGATATTCTTTCAAATATTTGCTGAAAGCTTTAACCGCTTCGTTATACGGACTAAAATCCAACTCGTAACTTAATTTAGCAAAGCTGAACAAGGCATCTTCTTCAATTTTTGGATCAAATCCATATAAGTATGCATTGTAGTAAGCGTTCTTAGCTTTTAATTTATCTCCCAATTTTATAAAGCAATCGGCCATGTGATAAGATGCGCTTTGAGCCAGAGAATCTTTGATCTCTGTAGCTTTTTCAAATTGTTTTACGGCATTGGCACAATCGTTTGTTTTGTAATAGCAATACCCCAAAGCATAATTCCCTTGATGGTTGTAGCCTGAAGCCAGATCTGTTTTTTTCAAATACGTTAAAGCGTTGCTGTAATCCTTTAAGTTGTAATAACTTTCACCGATCATGCGGTTAATTTCACCCGCCTTTTGAATGTTGGCTGTATCATTTAAAAGTTTTGGTGCATTAACGGTTACAAGTTCGTATTTGCCTTGAATGAAGTAGATCTGTGTAATGTAGTAAGGCACAACAGTACCAAATGTTTCGTTGTTCACTAATTTTTCAAATCCTTCAAGAGCAGTGCTGTAGTTTTTTTCGGAATAAGCAATGTGCGCATAATAATAAGTTGCAGGATGGGTGTACTTGTTATCAATGTCTTTTATTTCAACCAGATCCTTTTTCGCTTTTTCAAAATTATTAGTTGTAAAATAACTGTAACCTCTCTTGAAATGTAACTCGGCAAGATCTTCCTTGGAAAGTTTAAAACCGTCAACTTTTTCAAGAAATTCAATGGTTTCAGGGTATTTCTTTTTTCTGAAGTTTGATTTCCCTAAATAAAAATTGGCGTTATTTTTTTTAGTGCTTTCAGGATATTTTTCAATGAACTGTTTCATGCGCCACTCACCATCTTTATGGAATAGTTCAATGGCACAAGCTGCACCGTAGTATATGGCATCTGTTCTAAAAACAGATGGTGTGGTTTTAGCTACATAGTCGTCAAAATTCTTTTGAGCACTGGTGTATTGCTTTTTGTCAAACAGTTCTAAACCCTGTTTGTATAACTCATCCTTATCTAAAAGTATGGCTGTTTTTTGAGCGTAAGCTTGCCCAATGAAAAGGCAGGCAATAGCCATCAGAACAATTCTGCGAATCAACATGTAATTTATATTAAGCTAAATAAATTTTATCTCAATAAATGTAGTTTGCTTTAGTGTACGCTTTGTTTAATGACCTTTTCAATTATTAACGGCATTGTGTTGATATTGTTACAGTTTGCTGACCATTTAAAGTGGCTTTTAAGGTAATTTAGAAACTTAATAGAAACGTTAAAATGTCGGTTTTAATAAAATTTGATAATGTAACGCTCATGCAAGAAGAGCGCCCTGTTGTTACCGGGTTAAATATTGAAGTGAGTAAGGGTGAATTTGTTTATTTACTTGGTAAAACCGGAAGCGGAAAGAGTAGTTTTTTAAAGACCATTTATGCCGATCTGCCTTTAGGGATGGGAACTGCAACAGTTGCCGGATACAACCTGAACGATATAAAACCAAAGGATATTCCTTTTTTAAGAAGAAAATTGGGAATTGTATTTCAGGATTTTCAATTATTGTTTGATAGAAATGTTGGCGAGAATTTACGTTTTGTGATGAAGGCAACAGGTTGGACCGATGAAGCCAAGATCAATTTGCGAATAAAGGAAGTTTTGGCAAAAGTTGGATTAGAAAGTAAGGAGAAAAGCATGCCTCATGAGCTTTCCGGCGGTGAGCAGCAACGTGTGAGTATTGCCAGAGCATTGGTTAATGAACCCGAAATTATTTTAGCGGATGAGCCAACAGGTAATTTAGATCCTGAAACATCGGAAGAAATATTGAAATTATTGAAATCCATTGCTGAGAGCGGAAGAGCCGTATTGTTTGCTACGCATGATATGATGGTGTACAACAAGTACAAGAGCCGTACCTTGTTTTTTGAGGGTGGAAAAGTAAATGAAAGTAAATAAGCCTGATTGAAACACATACTCTTAATAGTTTTAATTGGTTTTGCGGGATGCAAGAACAAAGACCATTCAAAGGATTCGGAGTCGTATTTTAAAACAGAGATTGCCGGTAGAATAGAGAAGATCGATCAACTCGATTCAAATTATATCGATCCACACCAAATTGATTCGGAGATCAATAAGTTTATTTTACTTTCAAAAGATATTGAGAACTTAAATGCTTCTATAAATAAGTCCACCCAATTTTTTGATACACTTTCGGTTAAATACCAATTAAACCGGGCCGATTTTACGAATATTGATAAAAGCATGACGCTCGATCAAATGGCCATGGTGTTAAAAGGCAACGAATTGAACCTTTTTAATCAGATCTTGTTTAAGAACAATAAGGGCGAATCGCTGATGTATACGGCGCAGTAATTTTTCACTTTACCCAACCTTTTTGTTATTAATTTACGTACTGTTTGTTATAGTAAAATGAAGAGACTATTTACAATATTTTTTATTTGCGCATTTAAAATAATTTCGGCTCAATATAATAATGAGGATTTTGAAATTTCTACTCCGGGAAATATTTCGAGCTCGAACCAAGTAACGGGTTGGAGAATTTTTAATGCCTTAAATGATAATTTTGGAGCAGTATGCATAACGTTTTGTGATAGTTTAAAAACAACTATAAATTCTGCAATTATTAACCATCCTTTAAATGTAGGTTTTGTAGATACATTAATAGGAAGTCAATACCCGATTTTTTCTGTTTTTGGACAGGGCTTGAATGCCGGGGGAGGGATTAATTACAATATAAAAAAGTTGTATGGTAATAGCTTTTTTAGACTTGGAGCTGCTAAAACATCCACTTTATCTACTTTTCAACAATTAACAAAAAAAACGAAAATAACACCCTTAAATTGTGTTTTCAGATATGCATATTTATATGCCGGAGTAGGCAGCCAAGCTTCTTGTTGTTATGGGGCATTATTTAAAATTCGAGTAAAAAATTTGAGTAACATAACAGAGTTAACAAATTTTAGTTTAACAGTTAATCCACCTCCAGTGAGCATTGCGCCTTGTTTAAACTTACAACAAGATTTGTTTTTTAATGCTGGTACTAATATTAATTTCAACGGAGGTCCTGGCGCAGGAACATATACAAAATGGAAGTTAATGGAAATGGATTTTACAAATTACATTGGAGATTCAATTCAAATTGACTTTGTAAATAATGAGAGACAAACTATTTCCATGGCATCTTATGGTTATACTTATTTAGATTGCGAATCAAGACCAGGATTGATCTACGCAAACGGAAAACTAAATACAAATGGAACTTTTACAGCATGTTCAAATGCAATTTTATCTGCCATTCCAAATTACAATTATCTATGGTGTGGGCCTAATAACCCAACTTTACAAATTTCTAATTCCCCAACAATAAATGTTCCTTTTTCTGGGGTCTACTATCTAACAATATTTCAAGGAACAACTGCCATAGGCACACAATCAATAGATGTTAATGTAAAAACACCAATGCCTGTTAATTTTACAAGTACAAATGACACTATCTGCTCAGGACAGTCAACAACCTTGACGATCAATTATAACACGATAGGACACTTGACGACCTATTCTTGGAGCACAGGATCAATAATACCTTCTATTGTTGTAGCACCTACTATTACAACAACTTATTTTATTGATGCTATTGATACCGCTGGTTGCTATACATTTTATTCTAAAAACATTAATGTGATGGAGTGTACAAAAGTTAAAGAAAATTTAAGGTTAGGAGAGAATTTGAAAATTTACCCCAATCCCAATTCCGGAAATTTTTATATTGTATCAACTAGCGAGCAAAATTTGGAGATTTGTGACAGTTTCGGCCGATTAGTGGAGCTTGTAACTTTAAATAGCAAAAACAATTATAGGTTTCAAATTACAGGATTTAAGGCTGGTTTATACTTTGTGAAACATTATGATCAGTGCTTTAAACTAACAGTTTTCGAGTAATTTTAAGAAAGATTAAAATTCTCTTAATTTATCATTTCGTTTAATTTTATCTCACCTATTTTCTTATTTTTACACTCTCAAATTTTAAGATTTGGTATTTGCCAACATAACCTTTTTAGTATATGTTCTCCCGCTATTTTTGCTGGCGTATCATTTATTTCCCAATAAATTAAAGAACGGGTTTATTTTAGCATTCAGCATTTTCTTTTATTCGTGGGGCGGACCAAAATTCATCTTAGCCATTTTGGCAACAACCTTTATCGATTTCTTTTTGGTAAATGCCATGCATCAGGCAAAGCAAAAAAGTAAAAAGCTGCAGTACCTTATTCTTTCATTATGCATCAACTTGGGTTTACTGTTCTATTTCAAATACTGCAATTTCTTTATCGATAATTTTAATTCTTTACTTGGTTTAGATATCAATTTCGCAAAGGTTATACTGCCAATTGGTATCTCATTTTATACGTTTGAAAGTTTAACTTATGTGGTAGACGTTTACAAAGGCGTTCACAAACCATTAAAGAGTTTTTGGCAATATCAAACTTACATTTTACTGTTCCCGAAATTAATTGCCGGACCAATTGTGCGTTACCATGATATTGCCGATCAAATTACCAACCGCGAAAAAAATTATACACCCGAAGCAAAACTCAGTGGCTTTTTGATCTTTTGTTTTGGTTTGGCAAAAAAGGTGATCATTGCTAACACACTTGGTATGCAGGCCGATGCTGTATTCAAATTACCGATCGAACAATTGGATACTGCTGCGGCATGGGTTGGCGCCATTGCTTACACCTTTCAAATTTATTTTGACTTTAGCGGTTACAGCGATATGGCCATTGGTTTATGTAAGATCATGGGTTTCCGAATTCCTGAAAACTTTAACAATCCATACATCTCAACCAGTATTACCGATTTTTGGCGCCGTTGGCACATAACCTTAGGTTCATGGATGAAGAATTATTTATACATCCCCTTAGGCGGCAATAAAGTTTCAAACGTAAAATTATACCGCAATTTATTCATCGTTTTCTTACTCTCCGGTTTATGGCATGGTGCCAGTTGGAACTTTGTATTATGGGGAGCCTATCATGGATTATTTCTGGTAATGGAGCGTTTGTTCTTAGGTAAGGTATTTGAAAAGTTAGGAAAGTTCATTTCCATTCTCATTACGTTCATGATCGTGATCACCGGTTGGGTATTATTCAGAAATGAGAACTTAACTTACGCTACATCGGTTATCAAACAGATGTACAGCTTTAACTTTACCGATGGAAAATTTGCCATGAATAATGATTTTATAGTGATGGCACTAATTGCATTATTCATATCATGGTTTGCAGTAACAAATAAAACATTGGCATTTCAACAAAGCATTTACGGCGAAAAGTTTTCAAATGGTGGCAAATGGATGGTGGTTTTAACTAGCGTGTTGCTGTTTTACATTTCGTTAAGTTACATTTCGGCATTAAATTTTAATCCTTTTATCTATTTCAGATTTTAGTGAGCGGTAAAAAAACATATTCATTTCATAGTGTGGTGATCCTAATTGCCATTTCACTTCCGTTATTGCTGTCGCTAGGAAAAAAAGATAATAAACCCAATTTAACCGGATTGGTTATTTCTGATGAAAAACCAAAAATGACCTCAGAAACCTGGTTCAACGGAACCTACCAAACCGAAATGGATGATTATAATAACGATCATTGGGCCTTTAAAGAATTAATGGTGCGATTGAATAATCAATTGTATTATGATCTGTTCAATCAAATTCGAGTAAATGGTTTTGTTATTGGTAAGGAAGATTATTTGTATAGCGAAAGTTATATTTATTCGGCCTTTGGCGATGATGATGTGAATGAGCAACGAGTTGTTACTTTGATGGAAAAAGCTAAAGTTGTTCAGGATACGTTAAAGAAAAAAGGAATTGATCTGTTGTTTGTATATGCACCGGGTAAAGGAAAATATTGTGAGGAATTTATTGAAGACAAGTATAAACATCCGGTAAAGCAAACTAATCACGATCTGTTTGTGAAGCACGGAAAAGAAAAAGGGATCAATCAATTAGATCTGTATACCTTATTTGAAAAACTTAAACCAACAACCCCATATCCCTTGTTTCCGAAGTTTGGTCACCACTGGAGTTTTTATGGTGAGTGTGTTGCTGTTGACACCATAATTAAACATATCGAGCATCTTCACCATTGTGATATGCCAAATATCGTTTACGGAAATATTGAGGTGGTTGATTCGGCAAGAAGCAGAGATGCTGATGTATTGAAAAGTATGAACTTATACCGAGAGCCTTCTCAAAACATGAAGTTGGCATACCCTCAGGTTGGTTTTGAGAATGATTCATTAAAAAATACAACACCGGTTCTAACCATCTCGGATAGTTACTGGTATGGTCCGGTATACATGGGTGTTCCAACCAATTGTTTCGCGGGCGGGCAGTTTTGGTATTATTACAATAAGGTTATTCCTTCTCCTGTGCCGGGTGAAAAGGTTGAGGTTTGGCAGTTGGATCTGAAACAAAGTATCGAATCAAATAAAGTAATTATGTTGTTGTATTCAGATGGCAACTTATCTGGTTTCGGAAATAATTTTATTAATGATGCGTATGAATTGTATACATCTCCAAAAACGTATTACACCCGAGCTGAAAAAAACAAGCAAATACAAACTTTTGCGAAACAAATTCGTGAAACACCTTTGTTGTTAAAAAAGTCAACCCAAAAAAGTAACGATTTACAAATCCCCTTAGATAGCGCCATTAAAGCAGATGCGATGAAAATGGCCGGAATGATAAACTAAAATGATGAAACGATTTACACTAGGATTTTTATTGATTGCCTTTATAGCAAAAGCTGATGAAGGTATGTGGATGCCTCAACTGATTGAAGCGTTAAATTTTAAAGACATGAAAAAGAATGGCTTTAAGTTAACTGCTCAACAGTTATATAGCATTAATAAAGCCAGCATGAAAGATGCGGTAGCAATTTTTGGCGGCGGATGTACCGGCGAAATGATCTCACAAAAAGGATTGATATTGACCAATCACCATTGTGGTTTTGGATCAATTGCTGCTTTAAGTACCGTAGAAAAAGATTATTTAAAAAATGGTTACTGGGCAAAGAACAACAATGAGGAATTGTATTGCAAAAATTTAACCGTAACTTTTATTAAACGTATTGATGATGTTACTAAGCAAGTATTAGCGAGTTTGAAGCCAAATTTTTCAGAGGTGCAAAAAGATTCTGCTATTAAAGCTACCATTTCACAACTAGAGAAAAAGGCAATTGAGAACACCCATTACACATCGTTTATTCGTCCGTTTTATTATGGAAACGAATATTATTTATTTATCACCGAAGTTTTTAAAGATGTGCGTTTAGTTGGTACTCCTCCTGAAAACATAGGGAAGTTTGGTGGTGAAACGGATAATTGGGTATGGCCTCGCCATAATCCTGATTTTAGTATGTTTCGTATCTATGCCAATAAAGAGAATAAACCGGCAGAATACAATGCCGATAATGTACCTTATAAACCGGCTTATTCATTTCCAATTTCATTAAAAGGGTATGAGAAAGGTGATTTCACGATGGTTTATGGTTTCCCTGGAAGAACACAGGAATATCTTACTTCTTACGCTGTTGAATTGTTAGTGAATGAACAAAATCCGCGCCGCGTTGGTTTGCGTGATAAACGTTTAGCTATCTACGAGAAAGGAATGAAAAAGAATGATACCATTCGTTTGATGTATGCCGATAGATACGCGGGTATTGCCAATGCTTACAAAAAATGGAGTGGCGAAATGTTAGGTTTAAAAAAATACGACGCTATCAATAAAAAGAAAACCTTTGAAAAGAATTTCATTGAATCGTTCACAACTGATGCTGCAAAAAAAGAAAAGTACACCCAGTTGATGGCTAATTTTAAACGAGTGTATGAAGAGTATGCGCCACTTAGCAAGCAGGTTGATTATTATTACGAATGTTTGATGGGCATTGATGCTTTGCGTTATATGAATAACTATCCGGCCTTATTCAATGAACTTAAACGCAAACAAAATGGTAAAGAAAATAAGTTCGATCAAACATTAAGTGATCTTAAAAAAACGATCCCTTTTAAAAATTACAACAAAGAAACGGATAAGCAATTATGCATTTCAATGCTAAAGGAGTATGCATCAAACGTTGAAAAGGAAAACAGACCACCTTATTTAGATTCGCTTCTTTTAGCTTATAATAATGATACCGAAAAACTCGCTGATTTCTTATACAGCAATTCGAGTTTTGTGGATAACACAAAAGCAAAGGACATGCTAAATGATTTTGAAAAGAGTGCTTCGTTATATGAACGCGACCCTTACTTTAAATTGGCAACTGCAATTTCATCTTATTACACCAAAGTGGTATTGCCGCAGTATAATTATGATGAGCTTCAGATTCTGGAACTTCAAAAAGAGTACATGCAAGGGTTAAAAGACAATGTGAAAAACAAGAAGTTCTATCCGGATGCAAATGGTACCATGCGTATTGCCTATGGTAAAGTTGATGATTACAAACCGAAGGATGGAGTAGAATATGCGCATTATACAACCATAGATGGGATGATCGAAAAAAACAATACCGGTAACCCTGATTACAGTGTGATGCCGCGATTGGTTGAACTTTATAATAATAAGGATTTTGGTCCCTACGTTGATAAGAATGGAAAGTTGCGCGTGTCTTTCATTGCCAGTAACCATACAACAGGTGGTAATAGCGGTAGTCCGGTTTTAAATGCAAAAGGTGAATTGATAGGAACCAATTACGATCGCAATTGGGAAGGCACCATGAGTGATGTGATGTACGATGTGAGTATGTGCCGTAATATTGTTTTAGATGTGCGATTTACCTTGTGGGTAATTGATAAGTATGCCGGTGCAGGTTATCTTTTAAATGAGATGAAACTGATCAAGTGATCAATCAAAAAAAGCGGAATAAGAAACGTATGGTATCGGAAAGATCTGACTGTCTTTATTCAGTTTGATCAAACTTCCTACATACAAACCATAGCATCCAAAATTCCAGTGTTCATTAGGGTTTCGTACCCATTTGATACATACACCTGTTAGATTAATATTTAATGGCTTTTGTTGATAGGATATTGATTGAGGGAAAACAAAATTTTCAACTGCAAATGCAGAATGCTTTGCAAATCGTGTTGAATAACTAAAATTTAAATAGTATAATGATACAAATGGTGATGAAACTCTATTCAGCGAATCTGGATTTCTGATGCCCATTATGCCGCCGCCAACTGTAAAATTGGTGTTATCGTTTCCTTTAGTAACACGGGCTGCACCTCCAAATAACGGACTTCTGAAACTATTGTCGATCGGAAGCCCAAAGATATAGGCATTAGCGCCAAAATGGATATCTTCTGCGATCTTATAAGAACATTTAACACCAATGGATGAAGGTAAGAATACCAGTAAGTTTGTTGAAACCGCCCAGTGCTCATTAAAACTGTAATTCAAATTTTGCATTAAAAAATAATGATAGCACGAACTGAAACCTTGTTTTCTAAATGGTAATGCGTTTTCGGATATCATCACATAATTCGTATAGTAATCATCATCAAATCTTCCGACGCTATAAGCCTTAGCGTTCTTTATCTCCTCAAATTCTTTTACTTCGTTACTATTTAGTTTAACCTCACGGTTTGTCTTTTTTTCAACGATCACAATGTATTCAATGGTTTCCTCCTTTACTCTTCCTTTGTAAATTGTTCCGTAGATCGTAGTGAATTTGTATGTTTTTCCTTTGTCATATTTATTAATAACATTTACTTCATTCTCTACTTGTGCTGTTATGTTCATATACAGCAGGTGTAAAATAATGAGAGTGAGTTTGTATGGTTTTAATTTAAACATGAACATGTTTTTCAAATGTAGTAAAAAAATAAGCTGTTTAAACCGATTGCGCGCAAATGTAGGCGGTGCTCCAGGCGGCCTGAAAATTAAAACCTCCGGTGATCCCATCTATATTTAACACCTCACCACAAAAATATAAGCCATTTACCAATTTGCTTTCCATTGTTTTAAAATTCACTTCCTTTAGGTCAACTCCGCCGGCTGTAACAAATTCTTCCTTAAAGGTGGTCTTACCTTCCATTTTATAATTATCGCTGTATAGCAAATTGGCTAATTTGTTCAATTGTGTATTTGGTAAGTTCGACCAGTTTAACTGATCACCAACAGCAGCTTTATCTATTAAAAATTCCCACAAGCGTTTTGGGAGATCAAATAAAGGCGTTTTAATGACCAATGAACGGGCAGCGATCTTTTTTTGTTCCAATAATGCGTCTGTAATTTCATTTAGTTTTAAGTTGCCGGTCCAGTTTAGTTTGATCACGTTTTTATAGTCGTGCTCATAAAAGAACGGCGCAGCAAATGCGGATAGCTTTAAAACAGCTGGTCCGCTTAATCCCCAATGGGTAACCAAAACCGGCCCTTCATAAAAAAATTTACTTTGGTCGATGGAAACTTTTGCATGTTTAACAACTACACCTTGTAATTCTTTTTTTATGTTTTCGTTAGGTAAATTGATGGTAAATAAACTTGGAATTGGCTGGTGCACGGTATGACCAATTTGCGTGAGCAACTGGTAGGCCGCCATTTTATTATGCCCTCCTAAACTGCAGATAACGGCATCCGCATTTTTAATTCCTTTACTTGTGTGAATGATGAAGTTTTCAGTTCGTTCAATTTTAGTTACTTCACATTGCGTGTTAATTTCAATATTTAATTTTTTTGCCAAGCTTAAAAAGCAATTTATAATTGTTTCACTTGAATTACTTTCCGGAAACATCCTTCCATCTGCCTCCGCTTTAAGTTTTATATTTTGGTTGGCAAACCACTCGATGGTATCTTTAACGGCAAAACGGCTAAATACTTGTAAAAGCTCTTTTTCGCCACGCGGATAATTTTTTACCAATTGGGAATTATCAAAGCAGTAATTGGTAACATTGCAACGTCCTCCGCCCGATATAAGTACTTTTGAGAGCAGCTTGTTCGTTTTTTCAAGGATAGCAACCTCATAGTTGGGATGGAGTATTTTGCAATTAATGGCCGAAAAAAAACCGGCTGCACCACCACCGATCACTATTATTTTTTTGGAAGTATGCAATGGGTTATAACTTTTAATTATTTCAATTTAAGGATTAACTAAAATTCTTGAAATTAGTGATCAAATTTAGTAAAATGCGATTGATATTTGCTTTTTTGTTTTGTGCATCGGCACTCCTTTCTCAAACTAAAAAAAATCTGAATGATTTTTCTTTTACACTGCATGAAGAAACGGTAAATAAAGTGCTTTCTGCAATTGGCGAAGTGTCAGGCACCAATGATTATGAAGTGATGTTCATAAAGGGTAAGTATAAATGGACGATCGTAAACCCGCAGATACAGATCAGGCCTGATAGTTCGCAATTTATTTGTGATGCTTTGGTTAATGTTGGTCCGTTTAACTACAAAACTAATGTAAAAGGCGATGTAAAGATCACTTACGATAAACCAAACGATAAAATTTCCATTAAGATCACACGCGCCATTTTTGAATTATACACGGTTATCTTAGATAAAAAGATCCATATTAAGGATATTCATTTGGAAGAGCATTTTAAAGACCCTTTTTTATTTGATGGCCCAAGATCTTATGGCACATCAATGGATGTGAGTTTACCGGATAGTGTCACTAAAAAAATATACATTCAACCATCTGATTGCGAATTAAACATTAAATGGCAAGAGGTTTGTGCTATTTGTGAGGTAGTTGTAAGTGATAAGCCCGTTAAACCTTTGGCCGTGCCAACGCCAAAAGTTACAACCGCACCTACAAAAACCAGCACGCCTGCAAAGCCTGTAAACACAGGAAGCACAAGCCCAACAAAAACAGTTACACCGGCCAACACCAAAAGCGTTACACCTCAAAAAAAATAGCTATTTTTACAGGTAATGTTTAATATTTTCAAATTATTCTGGTCTTACAATTTGCCGCGATGGTCCATTTTAATTATTGATACCATTATTTGTGCATTTTCCCTGACCTTAGCGGTTTTACTCCGTTTTAATTTTGATGATATTCCGGCGGTTGACAAAGCCAATTTACCTTTAGATTATGCTGTTTTATTAGGCATTCGATTTATAAGTTTTTTTATATCGAAGACCTACAAAGGTGTTGTAAGATATACCAGTACGCGTGATGCGGCACGTATTTTTTTTATTGTACTTTTTGGAAGTTTTTTGGTTTTCGTTGTAAATATTATTTATTACTACCTGGGTAACAAAACCTATTTCTTCCCTAATTCCATTATTATCATTGACGCACTTTGTACCTTGTTTTTAATGATCAGTTCACGCTTGGCGGTTAAAGCAATTTATTTGGAGTCAAAAAATCCAACAAGTCAGCGTATCAACGTGATCATCTTTGGTGCCGGTGAAGCAGGGATCATTACCAAAAGAACATTAGACAGAGATGCTGCTATTAAATACAAAGTTGTTGCGTTTGTTGATGATGATGAAAAAAAGAAAGGACGCAGTTTAGAAGGCGCGTTTATTCATACAACAGATAAGTTGGCACAATTGATCAATGAAAATCAGGTTGAGATCGTGATCATCAGTATTCAAAATTTACCTGCAACCAAAAAGAATGAGATCACCGATATTTGTTTGAATAATAATTGCAAAGTTTTAAATGTTCCTCCACCAACAAAATGGATCAATGGCGAGTTAAGCTTTAATCAGTTAAAGACCATAAACATTGAAGATCTTTTAGAGCGCGAACCAATTAAACTGGATACCGACATCATTAATAACCAGATCAAAGGAAAAGTGGTTATGATCACCGGTGCTGCAGGATCAATTGGGAGTGAGTTAGCACGTCAATGTATGCAGTTTGATCCGGCAAAGATCTATTTAGTAGATCAAGCCGAATCGCCTTTACATGAATTGGAATTGGAGTTCAGCGAAAAATATAAACGCGAAAAATTTGAAGTTGCCATTGCCGATGTAAGAAATGAGGAGCGCATGAAAAATGCTTTCAACACATTTAAACCTCATATTGTTTTTCATACAGCAGCTTACAAGCATGTACCTATGATGGAAAACAATCCGTCTGAATCCATCTATACAAATGTTCTTGGAACCAAGATTTGTGCAGATATGGCAGTGGAGCATCAGGTAGAGAAATTTGTTTTTGTAAGTACCGATAAAGCTGTGAATCCTACCAACGTAATGGGTGCAAGTAAACGTATAGCCGAAATTTACATTCAAAGTTTAGGAAAGATCAGTAAAACAAAATTCATCACAACTCGTTTTGGAAATGTACTTGGTTCAAACGGATCGGTTATTCCACGATTTAAAAAACAAATTGAAAAAGGCGGACCGATCACGATCACGCATCCTGATATTACACGCTATTTTATGACCATTCCGGAGGCTTGCCAGTTGGTTATTGAAGCAGGTTGCATGGGCAAAGGTGGCGAGATATTTGTGTTTGATATGGGCAAATCGGTTAAGATCATCGATCTCGCACGTAAAATGATCAAACTATCCGGTTTGGAAGAAGGAAAAGATATTCAAATTACTTATACCGGTTTACGCCCGGGTGAAAAGTTGTACGAAGAGTTATTGGCAGATTCTGAGAACACATTGCCCACACATCATAATCAGATCTTAATAGGTAAGGTAAGAGAGTTTGAATACGATCAGGTAAACCAGATCATTAATCAGATCATTGAATTGTTTAAAACACAAAATAATGAGTTGATCGTACAGCAAATGAAAACAATCGTGCCTGAATACATTAGTAACAATTCGATCTTCGAAAAATTAGATAAGAAATGAAAAAAACTTTAGCCGCTATTTTGTTGAGCATTGGTTCGTTTAGCCAAGGTTTTGCGCAAGCTCCTAAAAAAGAGGTGCCTGTGGCAAAGCAACCAAAATTAATTGTTGGTTTGGTAGTTGATCAAATGCGAAACGATTACATCTATCGTTTTTGGGATCGCTATGGTAATGGAGGATTTAAGAAATTGGTTAATAACGGTTATTATTTAAGGAACGCGCATTACAATTATGTACCAACATTTACCGGTCCTGGTCATTCAAGTATTTACACAGGAACAACGCCACGCACACATGGTATCATTGCAAACGAATGGTACGATAAAAAAAATGACCGAATGGTTTATTGTGTGGATGATGAAAGTGTTGCGAGTGTTGGAACTACAACTAAAGCAGGAAAGCGTTCACCAAAGAACCAATTATCAAGCACCATAGGCGATGAATTGAAGATCACCAGTAATGGAAGATCAAAAGTGTTTGGCGTTGCCTTAAAAGATAGAAGTGCTGTTTTGCCTGCAGGACACAGCGCCGATGCTGCATATTGGTACGACGATTCAACCGGTTATTTTGTAACATCAAGCTGGTATCAAAAAGCATTACCGCAATGGTTAAATGATTTTAATGCATTGCAGTTGCCTAAAAAATATTTGCAAGTAGATTGGAACACGTTAAAACCAATTGAAACATATTCTAATTCGATAAAAGATAATAATAAGTTTGAAAAAGCATCAAACCGAAAAGAAACACCAACCTTCCCATATACATATGAGAATTATGTAACTAAAAACAATTGGGGAATTTTAAAAGCTACACCTTCCGGAAATACGATAACTAAGGATGCAGCCCTTGCGATTTTAAAGAACGAGAAATTAGGCAAAGATGAATTTACCGATCTGTTGGCAATAAGTTTTTCTAGTCCGGATATTATTGGGCATTCATACGGACCACGCTCTGTTGAAATTGAAGATGTTTACTTGCGACTGGATCTGGAGATCGAAGATCTTATAAAAAATCTTGATCAGGAAGTTGGTGCCGGAAATTACGTTTTGTTTTTAACTGCCGATCATGGCGGTGCTGATATACCGGCTCATTTAAAGGAAGAGCAAATTCCGGCTGATTATTTTAATGAACAGGAGTTTGAAAAAGAAATGAAGATGTTCTTTCAAAAGCAATTTAATGATTCAACTATCTTAAAGAATGTGAGTAACCAGCAATTGTTTTTGGATGAGTTGAAGTTGGCTAAACTCGACAGAGCTAAAATGGAACAACAGGTATGCGACTATTTAACCACCATGAAGCCTATTGCAGAGGCTTACCCGTCGCATATTTTAAAGAACAACGATTTTGAAAAACGTGATATCAGACAGTTGATACAAAACGGTTTTAATCACCAATTAAGTGGAAATATTGCATTTGTTTTAAGACCGGGTTGGATCGAGTATATGCCAACAGGAACTACGCATGGCGCAGCCTATAGTTACGATACACATGTGCCGCTAATTTTTTACGGTGGTGGAATAAAAAAAGGAAGTAATTTAAATTATTACCGTATCACACAAATTGCACCAACGCTTTCAGATCTCATAAAGGTAAATTATCCGAATGGTTGCACAGATGACCCGATCGAAAAAATATTTAATAAACAGAAATAATTATGTTACAACAATTCAAAGGATCATTTAATAAACTTGTAATAGTTGCTGCATTAGGTTATTTTGTGGATATATACGACCTCGTGTTGTTTGGCATGGAGCGTGTTGCCAGTTTAACGGATATTTTAAAAGATACTTATACCGATCCGGCTGAATTAAAAAAACAGGTCTCAGAAGTTGGTGCAAGTTTGTTAAGCTCTCAAATGATCGGTATGATCGTTGGCGGTTTGTTTTGGGGAATTCTTGGTGATAAAAAAGGACGCTTATCGGTTTTATTCGGAAGTATCATTACTTATTCTATAGCAAATATTGCTAATGGGTTTGTGCAAGATACATTTTGGTACAGTGTGTTGCGTTTTGTTTCCGGTTTTGGATTAGCGGGCGAGTTAGGAGCGGGTATAACCTTGGTTAGTGAAACTATGAAAAAGGAAGAAAGGGGAATTGGCACAACCATTGTTGCTTCCATTGGTTTATTTGGCGCTGTGGTTGCAGGTTTAACCACTATAGCCATTGATAATTGGCGAGCCAGTTATTTTATAGGTGGTGGCATGGGTTTGTTGTTGTTGTTTATGCGTATTGGCGTTTTTGAAAGCGGTATGTTTCATGAGGTGAAGCAAGATAAGTCAGTAAAAAAGGGAAATTTCTTTTATCTTTTTTCGCATCCTAAATTGTTATTCAAGTATCTCAATATTATTTTAATTGCCATTCCGGTTTGGTTTGTGATGTACTTTTTAGTGCAGTTTGCTCCTGAAATGACAAGTTCATTAGGACTAGCGGATGGACCAAAAGAAGGGAAGATCCCCATTATGGTGGCATACATTGGTATTACCATTGGTGATGTGCTAAGCGGTGTGTTAAGTCAAAAATGGCGTTCGCGTAAAAAAGTGTTGTTCCTTTTCATTTCCATAACCTTACTGTTTAGTATTATTTATTATTTATTTGCCAGTACCTCTGTTCTTGTTTTTTATACCATTGTGTTTTGTATTGGTTTCGGCACAGGTTATTGGGCCGTATTCATGAGCAGTGCATCCGAATTATTTGGAACGAACATCAGAGCAACGGTTACAACTACTGCTCCTAATTTTGTACGTGGTTCAGTAACGTTAATGACCATTGCAAACACCTCTTTAAAACCAAGTGTAGGCTTTGTGAATTCATCATTGATCATAGGTGTTGTTGTTTTTATTTTGGCTTACTGGGCTTGTTATAAGTTAGAAGAAACATTTGCCAAAGAACTTAATTATATAGAGTAATGAAACCAACCCTTGTACTGGGAGCTTCCACAAATCCTGAAAGATATAGTTATATGGCAACCGCTAAATTAAAGGCTTATGGTCATAAGGTTTATCCTGTTGGAATTAAAAAGGGATCGATAGAGGGTTTGGAGATATTAACTGATAAGCCAGTTCCAACGGATGTGGATACTATAACCATGTACTTGTCAGATAAAAATCAAAAGGAATGGTATGATTATATTTTTGCACTGAAACCGAAACGAATAGTTTTTAACCCCGGCGCAGAAAATACTGAATTAGAAAATTTAGCAACGGCCAAAGGTATTGAAGTAGTAAATGCTTGCACGCTGGTTATGTTATCAATAGGAAATTATTAATGAACTGGTACCTGAAAACATTTGAAGCGTTAACCGTACATGAGTTGTACGCTGTTTTGCAATTGCGTTCAAAGGTATTTGTGGTTGAACAAAATTGTCCGTATCAGGATATGGATGATACCGATAAAAAGGCACTTCATTTATTTACACTAAAAGATGATAAAGCCATAGCTTATGCCCGTTTAATTCCTCCCGGAATTTCATATGATCAAGCCAGTATTGGCAGGGTAGTAGTTGATCCCGATCAGCGCGGTATAGCATTAGGTAAGGCTTTGATGAATGAGGCCATCTTAAGGACCCGCGAAAAATTCAACACTGCTGCCATAACCATTTCGGCGCAATTGTATTTACTGAAGTTTTATAATGAACTTGGGTTTAAGGAAACCGGAGACACCTATCTGGAAGATAATATTCCGCACATAAAAATGAAGTTGCAATAATAAATCTGCACTTACATGAATTCCATTAACTTTGCGGTCTAATTTTTTAAAGAATGATCAAGATCGCTATTATAGGCTGCGGTAATATGGGTTTAACTTATGCCAAAGCTTTTTTAAAAGACAATATTGTAACACAAAATGATATTTTGTTGATCGAAAAGAATGCCGAAATGAAAGAGCGATTAAAGCCTTTCGGAAATGTAGCTAACCACATTGATGAACGAATTAAGGATTTTGACACCATCATTTTAGCGATTAAACCACAAGATGCGAAATGGATATATGCTGATCTTAAAAATTTTATTGAACCAAACCAATTGATTATTTCTATCATGGCCGGTATTACCATTGACGCTTTAAAAGAACAATTAGGTCATGTTTCCATTATTCGTGCTATGCCTAATACACCTGCACAATTAGGTATGGGTATCACAGGATTTACGGCCAGCAAAGAAACCAAGATACAGGATATTCTTAAAGCAGATAATTTACTCAATAGTACCGGTAAAACCATTTTCTTTGATGATGAAACTAAATTAGATGCCGTCACTGCTTTGAGCGGAAGTGGCCCGGCTTATTTTTATTTTATTGTTAGCGCCATGATCGAAGCCGGAAAGCAAATGGGAATTGATGAACATGTTGCTTCCTTATTGGTGAAACAAACCATGAATGGCGCTTTTCATTTAATGAATACATCCGAAAATAATTTAGATGAATTGACCCGTTCGGTTGCCTCTAAAGGTGGTACAACCGAAGCGGCCTTGTCTAAATTCAATGAATTGAAATTAAAGGAAACGATCGTGAGCGGAATTTTAGATGCCGAAAAAAGAGCGAAAGAACTTTCAAAGGTTTAGTTCGTTTGTTCGTTCACGAAATACAATTTGTAATATTTCATTCCTTTTTCTTCATCGTAGCCTCTTTCTACAAAATCATGTCTGCCATGTATGTAAATGTGAAAGTTCTTATCTAGTTTCACAACACTCTTCATGTATTTCTGATTCTTTTTTACGGCAGTAGGTGAAACATCAAACTCATCAATGGCCGTAAGGTCATTTCGGTCGTTAAAGTTATGGCGGTATTCGCTAAAAGCATTGATCACGCTGGGTTCAACCAAAACTTCTTTTTCAAATTCTTTTAAATTGAATTTATCTTTTTCTTTAAAAAACCCGGTGCTTTTGTTGAGCATCATCATTTGATCTTGCTTGCTCACATTGTTTTGTTCGGTTAAGATCTCTTCACAAAAACCACGCGATACATCCATAAAGTTTTTGGTGAAGTAATAACCATTTTCCTTCAATTTTGCGCCTAAGAATTCTTCTTCCCAATATAAGGCACATTCGGCATTACGGTTGTTATTATCAATAATGCTGATCTTATATCCTTTTTCTTTTTCGGTGTTAAATACAATGGCACCTTTATCCAATTTATGAATATCTATTCCGTTCTCACACTCCACATCAAAATTATTCATGTGTTGGTAAACCTTTAAATAGGTTTCTTTATTTTCTGTTTTAAAGTAGCCCACAGCATCACAAAGTTCGCCATCAACCATAGCATCTTTAAAGTAACACACATAAAATTCGCCACCGTTTATTTTAGGGTGCATGCTTTGGTTATACAAATGCGTTGCTGCTTTCTGACTAACTGCCATGAATTTCTTTTGTGAATTAAAAAGATCTTCACTGAAATTGGCAACACTATCCAAGCTTATATCGGCACGCTCTCTGAACTTGTGGTAAATATCTGTTTTAAAGGGCGAAAGAAAATAGCGTAATAAGGTTTCCTTTACAAAATCATCTTTAAACGTTATTGGTTCTTCACTACATGTAAGTTCTTCTCCTAGTCCTTTATTTCCTACAAAGTGAATAGCAAAATGGGTGAGTTCAGCTCTCGAAAAATCGATCATACAAAAATTTATTTTGTACGAATGTATGCTTATTGAGTTAAAATCATTTAACAAAATTTAAACAAAGTGTTAAGTACGACTGGTCATATTTCGTGTTGAAAATGTAGTATTTGTGCATCTAAGTAATTAAATTTGTGTATATGCAGTTTGTATTTAAAAAATTAGGGAAGAAAGCTTTGCTTTTAACCTTTGTGATCCTTATCTCGTCTTTTACTGTTGTTAAATATGTTTTTGATAAGAATGATGTGATCCTCGAGATCCTTTTAGGGGGATTGAATCAAAACCATTATAATCCGGTTAAGTTTGATGATGCTTTTAGTGAGAAAGTTTTTGATCTGTATTTAAAAAGGATCGATGGTAGTAAGAAGTTCTTGCTTCAGTCGGATGTGGATGAATTGAATAAATACAAGCGTTCTATCGATGATCAGATCATCAATCAAAATCATCAATTCTATAAGTTATCGGTTGATCTTATAACCAAACGCATCAAAGAAAAAGAAAGTTGGTATAAAGAGTATCTTTCAAAACCACTTGATTACAATAAGGAAGAAGACTATGAAGCTGATGCCGAAAAGATAGGTTATGCTAAAACCACTGAGGAGTTGAAAAAAGAGTGGGAGAAAATGTTGAAATATCAGGTGCTTATTCGTTTAGATGAAAATTTGGTTAAACAGGAAACGGCCATTGAGAAAAAGGATACTTCCTATAAAGTAAAACCCTTTGATTCACTTGAAGTGGACGCACGCCGTAAAACCATTAAGGCAAATGATAATTTATTTAAATATTACAACAAGCTTAATGCACGCGATCGTTTTGCCATATACGCAAACGCCATTACGGGTATTTACGATCCGCATACAGAATATTTTGCGCCTAAGGAGAAAAAGAAATTTGACCAAGCAATGAGTGGCCAGTTTGAAGGTATTGGCGCACGCCTGCAAAAAACCAATGAAGGATACTTAAAGATCAGTGAGATCATTGTAGGAAGTCCAAGTTACAAGCAAGGCGAATTAAAGGCAGGTGATGAAATTCAAAAAGTTGGTCAGGGTGCTGCCGAGCCGGTTGATATCACCAACATGGAAATTGATGAGGCCATAGAGTTGATTAAAGGTAAAAAGGGCACAGAGGTTCGTTTAACTGTAAAAAAACCTGATGGTAACATTAAAGTAATTCCGATCGTTCGTGATGTTGTGGAGATGGAGGAAACCTTTGCGAAAAGTGCATTGTTAACCAACAAATCAAAGATCGGTTATATTTATTTGCCTTCATTCTATACAAATTTTAATCGCATGGATCCAAGTTTAGCACACTATTGTTCGAAGGATATGCGCAAAGAAATTGAGAAATTGAAAAAGCTTGGTGTAAAATCCATCATCATTGATCTTCGCGATAACGGTGGTGGTTCACTACAGGAAGTTGTTGAAATGGCAGGGTTATTCTTTCCAAAAGGACCTGTTGTTCAGGTGAAGGATAGAAACAATCACACCAAGGTAATGGAAGATTATAATCCGGATGTTGCCTGGGATGGACCTTTAGCCATTATGGTTAACCACGGTAGTGCAAGCGCCAGCGAAATTTTAGCAGCGGCCATGCAAGATTATAAACGTGCTGTAATTATTGGAACACCAACATTTGGTAAAGGAACCGTTCAGTCATTTGTTGATCTGGATTATTATTTGTTGCCGCAGTTTGATACCATTAAACCAATTGGTCAGGTAAAGATCACGCAACAAAAGTTTTATCGCATCAATGGTGGTTCAACACAATTAAAGGGTGTAACGCCAAACATCATGTTGCCCGATCCATATGCATTGATAGATCTTGGCGAAAGAGAATTGGAATATCCAATGCCATGGGATGAGATCAACAAAGCGAACTATGCGGAATATTCAAATATCAATTACGATAAATTGAGTAAGAATAGTATTGCCCGTTTAAAAAAGAATGAACAGTTCAGAATGATCGAAGAGCGTTCGAAAGAAGTGAAAGCCAAAAAGGACGATACAAAAACAAGTTTAAAGCTTGATAAATTCAGAGCAGAGCAAAAATATTTCAGAGATCAAAATAAAAAGTACGAAGATTTCAGAAAGGAAATAAGAGATTTTAATGCATCACTGCTCGATGAAGATCTGGCAAAGATCAAATCAAGCGATACATCGCGTATTGGGCGTGAAACCAGATGGGCTAAGAATGTGGCTAAAGACGTTTATATTTACGAAGCAAGTAATATTGTGAGTGAAATAAAGTAGATCACCACTTAACTTCTTTAATATCAAAATAGCGATCTAAATGGTCGCTATTTTGCAAATGGAGCAAACCGTTGGCATTAATGCCTTTAACGGTGAAGCGTTGTTTTTGTCCTCCAATTTCAAACTCGTGTGTTTGGTTGAGTTTATAGAAGTTTGAGTAGTAACTTTTCAGTAAGTCATCAAAATGCCCGCTTCTTAGCGCTAAATATCTTTTTTCAAAACAAAGGCAAAGCTTCTCTAAAACCAGTTTTGGTTCAAGGCTATTGCCTGTAAGTTGCTTAAAGGACGTTGCATCCGGCAGATCATTAAAATCGGTTTGATTGATATTAATGCCAATTCCAATTACGCTGTGTTGCAAAGCACCATTGCCAATGGCGTTCTCATTCAATATCCCGGCAATTTTTTTTGAATTCACCAATATGTCATTAGGCCATTTTATTTTTATGTCAAATTGGCTACTGTTCAATAATTCAGCCATTAAGTCATGCACACTCAATGCCGAAATAATGTATAGATAGAACACATTTTTGATGTTTAAAAATGTTGGTTTTACAACAATGGATGTGGCCAGGTTTAGCCCCGGTTGGCTTAACCAGGTGTTTCCTCTCTGCCCTCTGCCTTGTGTTTGATGTGTGGTGTAAATAACACTCCCTTCAATAAGGTTAACGTTCTTTAACAGCTCAATGGCATAAGAATTGGTGCTTAATACCTCAGGTAAAAAAATAGCATTTTGACCAACAAATAGTGTTTCCATTAACCCAAAAAGATTAAATTTGTTCTTTAATGTAAACCTACTAAAAAATTGTTTAGTTTAAGTGTTTGAGTAAGATCATTTATGGCGAAAAAAATTGTAAAGAAAGCACCTGCAAAAAAATTAATCTCTCTGGCTAAAGGAAAACCTAAGAAAGGGTCTGCTAAAAAAGCGGTGGCTAAAAAAGCTGCGTCAAAAAAAACAGCCGGTTCATCAGCTAAAGCGAAGTTAACCGAAAAGGAATTGAATTTAAGACAGGCAAACCTGATCGAGAATTCAGAAAAAAAGAAAACACGCACCAAACCTCGCGTTAAAAGTGCAACAAAAAAGCAAACCAATGGTTTATTAGATTCCATAGTGGATGGAATGCAGGAGAAAAAAGCAAAGAACATCACCATTTTGGATCTTAATAAAATTGAGAACAGAATTGCCGATTACTTTGTTATTTGTGATGCAGATAGTACAACACACGTAAACGCCATTGCAGATAGCATTGAAGAAGTAGTGCAGAAACAAACCAATGAAAAACCTTATCATACAGAAGGACATCAGAACAGTGAATGGATCTTGTTAGATTACATAAACATTGTAGTACATGTTTTTATGCGTGAAACACGAGAATATTACAATATTGAAGGATTGTGGGGAGATGCGGAAATAAAAACGATTGATTAAAGCAAGATCATAAAATGAATAACGAATCAAATTCAGAAGAACAAAAACAATCAAACCATAACATGTCGAACGAAGATGAGCGTAAAAAGCAATTCGAGCGAATGAAAGAAAAGTTTGGTAAACAAAACTCCAACCTTGGCGGTGGCCAAGGCAATAAAGGAGGGAATAACTTTTATTGGATATACGGTATTGTAATTGTAGTGTTATTATTTATCACGTTTTACGGCACCGGCATGAGTCCGCGTATCAAAGAAATTCCTACACCGGTATTTGAACAGGAAATGTTATCAAAGGGCGATGTGGTAGATATCAACATCGTAAACAAGAGCTTTGCTAAGATCACCATCAATTACGATAGCGTTGCCATTTGTGATCGTTACAAAGATAAAACGACAGGACAATCAACTTTTGAAAAATCATATCGCGGACCGCACTATATTGTTTCGGTTCCATCGGTAGATAATTTCTTACAACGTATTGATAAGATACAGAACGACGCAGGTATTCCAAAAGAAAAACAAGTTTATGCGCGCAGTACAGAGGAATCAAGCTGGACTGAAAGCATTTCGTGGATATTACCGATCGTGATCATGGTAGCATTGTGGATCTTTATGATGCGTCGAATGGGCGGCGGAGGCGGCAGTGGTGGTCCCGGTCAAATTTTCAGTATCGGAAAATCACGTGCGGTTTTATTTGATAAAGATACCAATGTGAACATTACATTTAATGATGTTGCCGGATTAGATGGCGCAAAATTAGAGGTGATGGAAATTGTAGACTTTTTAAAGAACCCTAAAAAATATACCGATCTGGGTGCAAAAATTCCTAAAGGTGCTTTATTGGTTGGACCTCCGGGTACCGGTAAAACATTGTTGGCAAAGGCTGTTGCCGGTGAAGCAAAAGTGCCGTTCTTCTCCTTATCAGGTTCTGATTTTGTGGAGATGTTTGTAGGTGTTGGTGCTTCGCGTGTGCGCGACCTTTTCCGAAATGCTAAAGAGAAAGCACCGTGTATCATTTTTATTGATGAGATCGATGCGATCGGTCGTGCCCGTGGAAAGAGTATTTCTGCCGGAGCAAATGATGAGCGTGAGAACACCTTGAACCAATTGTTAACCGAAATGGATGGCTTTGGAACAAACAGTGGTGTAATTATTTTAGCGGCCACTAACCGTGCGGATATATTAGATAGAGCCTTAATGCGCGCCGGACGCTTTGATAGACAGATCTATGTAGATATGCCTGATCTAAATGAGCGTAAAGAGATCTTTAAAGTTCATTTAAAGAAGATCAAGATCGATGAATCGGTTGATATTGAGTTTTTAGCACGTCAAACGCCTGGTTTCAGCGGTGCCGATATTGCGAATATTTGTAACGAAGCGGCGTTAATTGCGGCGCGTGGAAATAAAAAACAAGTTACCAAGCAGGATTTCTTAGATGCAGTTGATAGAATAATTGCAGGTTTAGAAAAGAAGAACAAGATCATCACCAAACATGAAAAACGTGTGATCGCTTATCACGAAGCGGGTCATGCTACAGTAAGTTGGATGCTTGAACATGCAAGCCCATTGGTAAAAGTAACCATTGTGCCTCGCGGCAGAAGTTTAGGCGCTGCATGGTATTTACCGGAAGAGAGACAGATCACAACTTCTGATCAAATAATGGATGAAATGTGCGCAGCTTTAGGCGGCAGAGCAGCAGAAGAAGTTATTTTCGGTAAAGTAAGTACGGGTGCATTGAGCGATCTTGAAAAGATAACCAAACAAGCGTATGCCAGTATCATTTACTACGGTTTGAACGATAAGGTTGGAAATATTAGTTATTACGATAGTTCAGGACAAAGCGAATACAACTTTAATAAGCCATATAGCGAGCAAACAGCTAAAGTTATTGATGAAGAGGTAAAGAAAATGGTTGATATTGCTTATGCTAAAACAAAGCAAATATTGGCTACAAATAAAGATAAATTAGTAACCCTTGCTGAAAAGCTCCTTGAAAAGGAGGTTATTTTTAAGGAAGACCTTGAAGAGATTTTTGGTAAACGTCCTTTTGAAAAAGAGGAGGAGGTAGCTAAACCGTAACCTAAAACAGAACCAAAAATTGAAAGTTCTGCAGAAGAGAGTTCAAAACCGGAAGAACCAATTCAATAAAAACGGCTCTAAAATTTGATAAAAAGGCGATCAGTTTATGATCGCCTTTTTTGTTTTTTAAGGTCAAAATCATCTAAATTCCATGAACGTGTTTAGTGATTTTTGTCGAAAATAAACCAGTATTTTGTGTGTTAAAACACGTAATTTGTCTGCGCGATTTAAAGGCATTTAGGAGCAAAAAACCTGTTAATAACTTGTTAATTGGGTGAATGGTACGTTTAAATGAGCGAAAAGGGTTGGGTAATTAGCAGTTTTTTAACATTTCTTTCGGGTTTAGGTTATCTTAGTGAAGCACAAATAGTATTCAAACACAAACATTTATATCAAACAAAATGAAAAATCTCAATTTAAGAAACATGATCACCTTAATGTTCCTGGGGCTAGGAACATTAATGTTTGGCCAATTGGAAATGTCGCAGGTTTCAAATAATCCTGTAGCCAATAAGCCTTATTACATGTACATGTTTCCTGCCGATTCCTTGCAAGGTTTCGATCAGATCGCTTGTAACCAACAAGCATTAGCCAAAAGTTGTTTTGGTATGGAGTACCATGTATACAACTATATGGAAAAGAGACGATTCATTAATGAAAAATATGGTTTAAATCCGTTCAATTATTCTGGCCCGAATATTAACGCGAAACCGATCATTAGCCCAACTTCGCAAATTAACGCAGCCCCATGCGTGAATGAAGATTTTGAAGCATCACCTGCAACTGCTTTATCAACTGCAGCTTCAGCCATTAACAATGCTTTAACAGGATGGCAAGTAAACTCAGGAAACACAACTGCGAGTCCTTACAACAACTGTACAATGGCAAATTGTTGTGGTAACCCTGGTTGTACATTTGCATGGGTGCGTCAAACACCTTATGTTGCACCGGCTCCTTCTTTACTAGGTACAATTAATGCTTCACCGTTTGGTGGAACAAAGGTTTTACAGTTAAGTGATAATTTAGCAGGTGGTAAAGCAGTTCGTGTTCAACAAACTTTCCCTGTAACTTCTTCAAACGCCTTATTCCAAGTAGCTTTCAGGGCTGCCATGTTATCTGGCCACGCTTGTTGTGAAAACCCATTCATTAAGATCACCGTTTTAAATTGTTCAAACCAAGTATTGGCTTGTCCTAAAATTGACGTACAGCCTCCGGGACCATCTTGTGCATCAGTTGTTCCAACAGGTTGGCAAACTAACTCTAGTACTTGGGTTTCATTTACACCAAACTGGATCATTCGTTCAATCGATTTAACGCCTTATATTAATAGTTGTGTTACTATTCGTATTGAAGTTGGTGATTGTCCTTATGCTGGTCACTGGGGTATGGCATATGTTGATTGCCAATGTTTACCTCAAAACGTTACTGTAAATAATATCAACTTCCCTGCAGGAAGCCCAATTGTTGCGGTTGCTGCTTGTGGTGTTACAACTGCTACCATGGTCGCACCAGTCGGACTCGGGCCTTATTCATGGACCGGACCTCCTGCCAGTGCTATAACCAATAACCCAAATCAAACTATTACAACTACAGTTCCGGGTAACTATACTTTAACTATGAATCCTCCGGGAAGTTGTGCGCCTATTACAAAAACCGTTAACTTACAATTTGGTCAGTTCCCTAACTCCGGATTTACGGTCGGTAATACCTGTACTACCTATACCATAACAAATACGGGTAGTCCGGCACCATCAATCCAATCCTACTCATTTACCGGACCGGGTGCACCGGTTTCGTATACTACTACTAATAATACCAGTGTAGTAAACTTTGCACCAAATACAACTTATACCATTTGGCAAACTGTAACTAACCCTCAAAATTGTCCGAAAACATTCTCGATGGTTATTACTACGCCAAACGGACCAAATCCGGCATTTACGGCATCGCCTTCGTTTACTTTATGTCAGGGCCAAAACCCAACATTTAGTGCAGTAACATCTGCAGGTTCGCATACTTACGCATTTACTTCTTACACAACTGTTCCTGCAACAGGTTTCAACGATCCTTTTGGTCCGGTTGTTTTCCCGGCTGTTGGTACATTTACAGTTACACACACATTAAATACAGCAGGTTGTATTGTTTCAACCAGTTCTGTTCTAACAATTAATCCACCGCCAAGTGCTACAGCAACCGCTGTTCCGCCATTATGTGCCGGAAGTACAGCTACGTTAAATGGTATTGGCGGCCCAGGTGTGTTATCATGGGCTGGTCCTAATGGATTCTTTTCTAACGGACCTTTAGCTACCATTCTAAATTTCCAGGCAGTTAACTCAGGTATTTATACTTTAACCGTTAATAATTTTGGTTGTGTCACTACAAAAACGGTTCAGTTAACAGCTCCTGCAGGTCCAACAGTTAACGTTACTAATAACGGTCCAATTTGTGTTGGTTCACCTTTAGTATTATCTGCAACTTATACAAGCAACACACCACCTTCGTATTTCTATTGGTATACTTATAAGCCAACGCCTTATTTCTATCATTATGGCGGTTACAATGTAGCGCAACCAACAATTGCAGTAACTACAACAGCTAATGCTCAAACTTATGTGTTCTACATTTCGTTTGGTAGCGGTTGTCCGGTTCAAACTTTCTCAACAACAGTTCAAATGGTGTCATTGGCAAATCCAACGGTATCTAATACCGGACCATATTGCCCAGGTGCAACCATTCAATTGAATGCGAACGTTGCTACAGC
>JBIKKW010000225.1:0-3259 GCA_044360115.1 Bacteroidia bacterium | reverse complement strand
GTGGCGGTGCATACCAAACCAATGGTGGACATGGTGGTGCACTAGTTGCGCAAGATGGTTTTCCTTTTCCTTCATGGCCAAATTCCGGTGGGAAAGCGGGAACACAATCTATCGGTGGAGCTGCCGGAGTTAGTGGTAGTTTTTGCACAGGATGGAATTCCCCTGGTGCATTATTTCAAGGTGGTACAGGTGATGGTGATGGTGCAGGCGGCGGCGGCGGTGGCGGTGGTTATTATGGCGGTGGTGGCGGTTGTTTTGGCGGCGGCGGCGGCGGTAGCAGTTTCACATCTACTCTTGTTTCAACTGTTACTCACACACAAGGAGCTCAAAATGGAGATGGACAAATTATAATAACCGCTAATTTACCATCATGTACATCAGCATCTCGCACAGCAGTAACTGTTTCGGTAAATCCAAATCCTACTGTTGCTGTAAACAGTGGCTCGATCTGTTCAGGTAATTCATTTACCATTTCTCCGTCAGGTGCAAATACGTATACAATACAAGGAGGTAATGCAGTTGTATCACCAACCATTAATTCAACTTATACTGTTGCAGGAACAAGTACAGCAGGGTGTAAATCACAAGTGGTAACATCAACAGTAAATGTGAATACGCTTCCTTTACCAACAGTAGCGGTAAATAGCGGTTCAATTTGTTCAGGTAATTCATTTACAATGGTTCCAACAGGTGCAAGCTCTTATACTTTCCAGGGAGGAAATGCAGTAGTAAGTCCAACTGCTAACGCGAGTTATACCGTTGTAGGAACAAACTCTGCAGGATGTCTGTCCAATACTTTTGCTACATCAAGTATTACCGTGCAAGCATCACCTTCAGTTTCAGTAACAGGTGCAGGAACAATTTGTATTGGTCAGGCTACTGTATTAACAGCTAGCGGCGCTAACACCTATTCATGGAACACCGGTGCAACAACAGCCAGTATTTTAGTATCACCATCTGTTACTACATCATATACAACAACAGGAACATCATCGGTATCAGGATGTAGTGGAATAACCATAACAAACCTTGTGGTGAGTTCATGTGCCGGAGTATTAAACATGGAAAATGAAATAGAAGGTTTATCAATTTATCCAAACCCTAGCAATGGCAATTTTACAATTGAATTGAAAAATGATGAGATTAAGAAAATTACCATCACAGATAACACCGGTAAATTGATCTCCAAGATCTTAAGTAAGGAAGAAGTTATAAATGTATCCTTAGATCAATTTGCTAATGGCATTTATCATGTAAAGGTTGAAAGCAATAATGCAACCAAAGTGGTTAAAATATCTAAACAATAATTAAGAAATAAATCATTAAAAAAGGCGGTCCATTGGATCGCCTTTTTTGTTTTAAGAAATGGCTTCAATAAAGAGCTTTGATCAAATAGGTAGAATTTAAAAAAGTGATCTTGTCGTTCTTATGATGTTTGGTCATTAAACTACCTAATGGTGATTGAACTGAAATGACCATTACATCATGTTCCTCAAGTTTTATTTTCCCGAGATTGATCGCTAGAAAGAACAATTCTCTGTCGGTCTCAATCAATGTACCTATTGATATGCGATCTGTATCCTTACAAACATCGATCTTATGTAAAAGTAATTTTTGATTTTCCCATTCCTGAATTTGTTTGCCGATTTTTTCTTGCTCTATTTGAATCATGGCTCTCCCGGTTTCATGCTTGTCGCCGGCTGTACTTTTTGATTCCGCTTCGGCTGATTCGTTCAACTCTTCCAAAGCATAAAAAAGCTTGTTGAGTTTTTCATCAACAAGCTCTTTGCATTTTTGTAAGATCTGTTCTTTAAACTGTTTCATTAAAAAGTTACCGGTAAAACTAAGTTCTTTCCATCTCTTATTACTTCAACATTTACTGTATCGCCTTTTTTAAAGTTACCTAATGCCTTCATGTAATCCTGTACTTTTTTTATTGAATAGTCACCAAGTTTGATCACAACATCACCACCTTTTAATCCGGCCTTTGATGCTGGTCTCCCATCGCTTACTCCATCCAATCGCATACCTTCACCTTCGTAAGTATAATCAGGCATCACACCCATTGTGATCTTGTATTGTGATTTTCCTGTATCAGGATTCCTGGTTTTTAAATAGCTCAATTTTGGATAGTTATACGTTTTTTCAATAGTGGCAATTACATAATTTAAAATATCTATCTCACCATTGTAATTGATCTTTTCTTCATCATCACTTGGTTTATGATAATCACTGTGCTGACCGCTAAAGAAATGTAATACCGGAATTTCCTTTAAATAAAAAGATGTTTGATCACTTGGACCAACACCGGCGCTATCTTTAATGATCTTTAAGTTACTTTTAATAGAATCAAACAATGGTACCCAATTTGGCGCCGTACCAACACCGTACACCATTAGTTTTTTTGTAGAATCGTTTAGTCGGCCGATCATATCCATGTTGATCATGTAGTTGATGGTTTTAAGATCTACATCCGGATTCTCAACATATTTTTTACTACCTAATAATCCAAGTTCTTCACCACTAAAACAAATAAATAAAAAATTGAAAGGTTCTGTTTTTTTATTCTTTGCGAAATAATTTGCTAACTCAATTACACCGGCAGTACCGCTGGCATTATCATCTGCTCCGTTATGAATTTTTCCGGTTGGATTTGCATCTAAACTGTTGCGATCGTGCCCTAATCCTAAGTGATCATAATGCGCACCAATCACAATTGTATAAGGCGCTTTATTATTTAAGTAACCTACAACATTGTTAGCAGTTTTCTCTTCAATGCCGGTTGTTGAGGTGTCGTGCGCATGTTTGGCATTTGGGTTATGCTTGTATTTAAATGATTTTAAATACGAATTATTAAAGTTACTTAAGCCAATAGATTTAAATTGTTTGGCAATATATTCTGCTGCCAATACCTCTTCAGGAGATGAAGTGCCTCTGCCTTTTAATTTATCGGATGCTAAATAGCTGATGTGTTTTTTTAAAGTTTCCTTTTTTATGTTTTGTGCCTGTAATGAACCTAATAACAGGAACGATATTAATGGTATAAATCTTTTCATTTGATAATTAAAAATTATTGTTTTTGATCGAAAGTGCTTAGTAATTTAATTTCATTACGGTATAGGATCAGTTTCTTATCGTTTTCCAATTGCTTCAGTAATCGTGATATTACCACGCGGCTGGTTCCCATTTCTTCAGCAATTTGATTGTGTGATAGAAGTATGGATGTTTTTCCTGTAACTTTAGCCTTGTTCTTTAGATA
>JBIKKW010000241.1:0-2945 GCA_044360115.1 Bacteroidia bacterium | reverse complement strand
GGGACGACATGCAAGGCTGCGGAATTATTAAAAAGAAAATGGATCGGAGTTGATATAAATCAATCGGCAGTCGATTTATTACTAAAATATACCAAGCAACAATAATAATAATTATTGACAGATTTATTAATTTAATTTAGTAGTCTTTTATCCGCTGCATAAGCGGTTGTGTAAAAGCTAACTAAGTAATTAGTTGGCTTTTTTTCTTACCCAACCTAAAAAGATGAAATTAAGATGACACATAAAAACCGTCCCAATGTTACAAATGTTTTTTTACATTTAAATTGGTTCATTGAAATTATTGACAATTTTTTAAGAGTCTTTTAAGTTATTGTTATCTCAATCAAAATTGCGGCGGTTTCCTGTTCCCGCAGCTTTTTTTTTTGCACTATTACATAGCATTTTTATCTTTACTTTACAAACATGCTCAAGTATAATAGATATGACCCGATAACAAAAACAGGAGGGGTTATGACTATCTATTTAACATCTAAAAGAGCATTGACTAAAGTTCCAAATGCTCACTTAACCAATTACATGATGCAATTTAACACGTTTAATTGGGAATATAGGGACGAGATGCGCTGTGATACAAATAACAGCAAAGCAGACTTTGATAAAGTGTATGAAGCAGTCATTGACTTGTTTTATGTTGCAAATTATCAAAACACGACTAGATTTGAAATTACAGCAACAGAAAATAGCGACAATTACACTTATAATATCAATAAGTTTAATACAAACAGCAAAGCACACTTAGCAAAAGCTAAAATTGTAGCACAACAAATTACAGCAGAACTCAACAAAGAGTTCGCAGAACAAGACTAACAATTGAACCCCCTAGGAAACCCTGGGGGGGTTCTTTTATTGCTCATTAACAGGAGATTGTCATGACAGATTTACACGTGGAATTTTGGGAAGTTGACGACAAAACTTTACTACACTACGCTTTAACAAAATTTGAAAAATTTAACAGATTTTCTTATTGTTTTAAAAATAACATTGATAAAATTGGATGGACTATACACCATGATTTTTATCTGCAAACATTTAAACAACTGGATGGTGCCCCAAAAAAGGCAAAAAAATTTTTGGGCATGTTGTGTATTCAAGACAGCACAAACACTTACTATGTAAAATATAAAGCGAACAATCCAAAAACACGTCAAAAATTAAGAAAAGTCACACAACTTTTAATCAAACAAATTGATGCAGAATTAAGCACACTAAATCAAGACAGCCCAAGAACTGTAATTACTGCAACGTTGATAGCCCGTGAATTGTTCAGAATGTGTTTCTTTCTAAAAAAGAGCCTTAAAACAAAAACAATTGCCCATATTGATGGGGAAATTGTTGAAATTAGAAAAGAATTTGTCAACAATTCAAAACTTGATTATGAAATTAAGCTTGTTGATGATGAGGGGAAATTTTTAACATACTCACAAATTTTTGAACAGACTTTAAAATTCACTCAAGAATGCGAACGGTTAAAATTAAATCTTAATTACTCTACAAATTTTTATATTCCAATTTCAGGTTTGGTAAACTCTCAAGTTGTTGAAGAGGTTGATGACTGGGAAGATGAGTACTGTAAAATGTGGGGATACGATTAAACAATAACAAAGAAGTTAAGTGCTTACTAATAATTTTAATCGTTTAAAGCGAGAATTTATGACAACAAATAACAAAAACAACATATCTCCAACAGCGTTTATTGCATCTCTTATTTGTTCTGATGCACTCACAGAATTATTTGAAACAACAGAAACCAAAGAGGCAACATTTATTTACCATGATTTGGTTGAAGATATCCTGTTTTCTGTGGATTATTTTGAACAAAATAGACTTGAAAATCTCAAACAAAATAAAAATTTTCGTTTTGTTTTATCATTGAATACAATTAATGACAAAAAACTGACAACTTTTGGCACAGTTTTTATCGAAAAATTTATTGAATACCTAAAAACTTACGATGTGATAACGAATAATATTTATTATTCGCCAAAGGAAGCAACAGGTTATTTTAAATCCGATGTGGAATGGTTAATCCAACAAATTAAGATTGAGATTGATAATTTAAATAAAGACACACTCAAGTTTTATCAAAGACTTTTAAGTTTAGAGACGCGCAATAAAAATCGGTCGCATCTTATTTTTAAAACATTGCCAACAAACTCATTTAAAAATTTTGACGCCAAATTTTTCTGTTTCCGGTTGCACACTGCATTTAAAACTGTATCAGCTTTTAAAATAGAAATTCTCCACGAAATACAAAACTACATAATGGGTAAAATATGAGCAAAATGGGAAGACCGCCAGCACAATGGCTTTTAGACTTACCCGAGGGTGAGTATACAGTAAAAGATTTAATGAAAATTTCAGGCAAAACACACCAAGGAGTTCGTTGGGCGATGTTTAAATACGCCAAAAGCAAACGGTATGAGCAAACTCGCGGTCATTTGACTGTTTATTACACGTGGGACGTTGCACATTTTAAAGAATTGATAGTTGCCCCGTCAGGCTGATAGCTGCAGAACGACGCACCCGGGGCAGTCACATCATACACTACAAAATTATGAGAAATCAAATTGAGGAGGGGTTCAGAAGACTTCTTCCCATTTTTATTGCGTTTTTGTTGTCTTATTACAAAAATTTAGTACGAATAAACACAATACAAAGTCAGGAGGGTTGGAGATGTTAGCTCAATTCTTTCACATGATTTAAAATGTGCTCTTGTTCAGCTTCATTTAAATTAAAATGCTCAAATAACATTTTATCAGTCCATAAAATATCTGTAGGTATTAAAGGGACAAATTGCCAAAATTCCCTAGTTAAATGTTGGGCAATTTTTCGTATTCCAAGCAAATACCTTGAAAAATTTGTTTGCAGATAACTTTGGAACCGTTCAGCTTCTTGTTGTGTTACAAAGCTACTCACAATTGAAT
>JBIKKW010000092.1:0-11919 GCA_044360115.1 Bacteroidia bacterium | reverse complement strand
TGACACTTTGTTTTACTTTAATTTTATGCACACATTTTTAGGTTCGGTAAAAAAGTCAAGTGCTTCAAAACCACCTTCTCGTCCAACACCACTATCTTTTACACCACCAAAAGGCGTGCGCAGATCGCGCAATAACCAACAGTTGATCCATACAATACCTGCATGAATATTATTGGCAATGCGATGTGCGCGTGTTAAATTCTCTGTCCATACTACTGAAGCTAATCCGTAACGCGTGCTGTTAGCCATTTCCAAGGCTTGCTCTTCGGTATCAAAAGGTGTAATGGTTACAACCGGACCAAAGATCTCTTCTTGATTGGTGCGACAAGTGTGATCTAATCCTTCAATAATAGTTGGTGCTACATAATATCCGCCACTTAGTTCTCCGTCAAGCGTGATAGCATGTCCACCACACAATACCTTACCACCTTCTTGCTTTGCTAATTCAACATAACTTAATATTTTTTCCTGATGCGGTTTTGAAACAACTGCACCAATTCGCGTATTATCATCCAATGGATTTCCTACAACCAATTGTTTTGTTTTAGCTACAAAATCGGTTTTAAATTTTTCGTAAATACTTCTTTCCACATAAATGCGTGAGCCACATAAACAAATTTGACCTTGGTTGGCGAAAGATGATAACATAGTTGTGGCCAGCATCTTTTCATAATCGCAATCGGCAAAGATCACGTTTGGATTTTTACCACCCAGCTCCAATGAAAGTTTTTTGAACATAGGCGCAGCAACCGATGCAATGTGTTCTCCGGTTTTTGTTCCGCCGGTAAAGGAGATCAACGGAATGCCTTTGTGAGAAACGATAGCGTTACCAACTTTTCCTCCAAGGCCATGTACAATATTTAAAACACCTGCTGGTAATCCGGCTTCAATACATATCTCTGAAAGTAAATGCGCTGTCATTGGTGTTACCTCCGATGGTTTTGCAACAACCGTGCAACCGGCAGCTAAAGCAGGCGCAATTTTCCAGCTGAATAAGTATAATGGTAAATTCCAAGGAGAGATACATCCTGCCACACCAACAGGTTGACGTAAGGTGTAATTGATAGCAGTATCTTCCATGGCGTGTGAATGCGATGAATAGTGTAATATTCCTGTGCCGTAAAAATGAAAGTTAGCTGCTGCACGAGGTATATCAACCGTTTTAGCAAGCTTAAGCGGTTTGCCATTGTCGGTACTTTCTGCTAAAGCCAACTTATCTAAATTCTTTTCAATTAATTCGGCAATTTTTAAAAGGTATTTCGAACGCACATCTTTAGGTGTGATGCTCCATGCGGGAAATGCCGCTTTTGCCGCCTGATAAGCCAATTCAACATCCTTTTCATCACTATCCGGAATTAAGGAATATACTTTTCCGGTTGAAGGATTGTAATTATCTAAAAACGATTTTGAAACGGGTTCAATTAATTGTCCGTTTATATAATTCAATAATTTATACATGGTGTTTTAAAAGAGCCTCTAATTTACAAAAAAACACTGATTTTTAGCCACTAATTCCACGAATTAGAACGAATATGACGGCATGATCAATTACACAGAGTTTAGTAAAATTAGCGCAATTAGTGGCTAAAGCACTTTATTTAATGAGCTTTTTGAGTCTTTCGGTCATTTCCAAAACAGCGGGACAAACCAAAGTATTTTTAAACGTTAATGGTAAAATTTGTTGCATTTTTTTACGATCGGTGTGAGGGTATTCGCGACAAGCGTTGGGGCGGTGTTCGTAAATGCTGCAGTAATTGTCGGATCCTAAAAACGGACAAGGTGCTTGTTTTAAAACAGCATCGTTATCTTCATCTATCTTTAAATATTTTTCTTTAAAATCGCCCGGCTTCATTTTAACAGCTTTTGCTGCGCGTTCAATATCACGCTCATAAAATATGGGTGACGTGGTTTTGCAGCAATTGGCACACGAGAGGCAATCGATCTCTTCAAAAACTTCATCATGAAGTTCGTGAAAAAGTTCATCCAGATTTTTAGGTGACTTTTGTTTCAAGCGTTTGTAAAATTTTTCATTTTCCGCTTTTAACTGTGCTGCTTTTTTATTGTGGGCGTTCAGATCCAATGTAATGAATGTTGGGATCGGTTATTTTGCAACGAAAACAAAAACATCTTCGTTATCTTTTTTCATGAGGTATTTTTCGCGAGCAAATTTTTCTAAACTTTCTTTGTTTGTTTTAAGTTCTTGTAACTCGCGTTTATTCTTTTCAATTTCGGTGATATAATAAGTTTGATCTTTTTTTAACTTGTTAAGTTTGCTAACAGTTTCGCGTTGTGTAAAAAAATCATTCTTATCAAAAAACAAGATCCATACGATCAGTGCAACTATCGTTAAAAAATACTTATTTTTTATAAGGTTGAGTAAAAACATTTATCTTTAACAACTAAGTTACCTAAATCAACACTACATTTCACAAGATATTGAGGGGGTTTATTAAAATACTTTTGTTAGTTATTTATGTTTCCGTTTTTAACGTGCAAAGCGTTAATGGTCAAATAAAGACGACTCAACTAAAATTTAGCAGGGTAAAAAAGGCTTATGATTCTAAATTTGATATTTTAAAGAACGAGATAGTTAAGGCGGGGTTTAATGTTAATTCCTTTGAAATTTACTTGCGGGTTTTTAAACAAGAAAAGCAATTGCAGGTTTGGATGAAGGATAAAAATGATACCAAGTTCAAATTATTTAAAACGTATGCTATTTGCGCCAATAGTGGCGAGTTGGGCCCCAAAAGGCAAGAGGGAGATGGGCAAGTGCCGGAAGGATTTTATGAAATAGAAAGTTTTAACCCGGCAAGTAGTTACCATTTAAGCATGAAGGTAAATTATCCTAACGCCAGTGACCGCATTAAAGCTAAAGGGCGAACAGGTGGCGATATTATGATACATGGAGAATGTGTGACCATTGGTTGTGTGCCTATTGAAAATGATCCCATTGAAGAATTGTATATTTTATGTTTGGAAGCAAAGGATAGAAAAGGCAAATTGCGAGTGGATATGTTTCCATGTAAACTAACTGAGGAGAATATGAAGCGTTTAGAGAAAGATCATTCAGATGAAAAATATAACTTTTGGAAGAACATCAAATTAGGATACGATCATTTTGAGAAAACAAATATGATCCCAAAATACAGTATTGATAATGCTGGTAATTACAAATTGAGAAACTGAAACGATGCGCCAAATTTATATCATACTCACATTATTTATTGTAGGTTGTACAAAACCAACGGAGGAAATTGCCGTGCCAAAAGATGTGATAGAAAAAGAAAAGTTTATTGAGGTGTTAAAGGATCAGGCATTAGCGGAAGCCATATTGAATACCAATGTTAAAAATGTTGATGGAAGTAAGTTTGATTCGGTTTACAACTTTAATGTTTATAAAGAGAACAACATCACAAAAGGTCAATACGATTCAACTGTTAAATATTATTCGGCAAAGCCCGAAGAATTTAAAATGATCATGGAATCGGTTTTAGAAAAGTTGAATGTTGAGAAATCTAAACGATAAGATCAGTGAAGGATCTTGAACATCAATTCTTTCATTAACTCACCGGATTCTACACTACCATTATTAACGCCTTTACTTTTAAGGTCGTATTCTTTTAAATACCCAAAAATATGTTTGAGTTTGGTTGTAGAGTAATTTGATGCGGCGCGCATATAGCCATCCACAAAATAAGGGTTTACGCCCAATGCACCTGCCGCTGCGAATTTTGATTTGTCTTGCAGGAAATGAAATTTTAAGATCTTCAAATAATAATTAAAAAGTGAGCTCATTACCATTACCATGGGATGCTCCTTTTCATTTGCCGCAAAGTAATTAATGATCTGATTCACTTTTAAAACATCTTTGGTGCCTAATGCATTTTGTAATTCAAATACATTAAACTCCTTGCTTATGCCAATGTTATCTTGCACCAGATCAACAGATATCTCACTGCCTTCTTTTAAATTAATGAATAGCTTACTAATTTCATTCGCGATCTTGCTCAGATCATTTCCTAAAAACTCGGAGATCATAAATGAAGCTTTTGGATTAATGCTATATCCTTTTTCTTTCACATAACTGCTTATCCACTCCGGAATTTTACTATCGTAAAGTTTATTGCTTTCAATATAAACAGCACTTTTTTGCAAAGCTTTGCCTATGGCGCTTCGCTTATCAATGGTTTTGTATTTGAAACAAAAAACCAATATGGTTGATGGTAAAGGCGATTTTATATAATTTAAAAAGGCCTGAACAACGGCATTGTTAGGGGCTGCACCGGCATCATCATCACCTCCGCCTTTTTTATTAAGTTCTTTAATGTTTTGAGCTTCTTTAACGATCACCACTTGGTAATCGCTCATCATAGGAAATTGTTTAGCTAAACCTAATATGCTTGAGAGTTCAATATCCTTTCCGTAAACCACGGTTTGGTTGAATTCACGATCAGCTTCATCCAATGCATTGTTTTCAATATAATCGCTAATTACATCAATATAATAAGGCTCTTCGCCGCTTAAAAAATAAACGGGTTTAAAGATCTTACGTTTCAGGTCGAGTAATAATTGATCAATTTCTTTCATTGCAGTGGTGAATTTAAACATTTATCAAAAAGTCACATTAACATTTTATTCTTAATTTTACACCAATGCCGGTACGTTTAGATACTTATTTGTGGGCTATTCGCATGTTTAAATCACGCACACTTGCATCAAGTTCCATAAAAGGTGGAAAAGTGAAGTTAAAGGAAGCAGTGGTAAAACCATCGCATATGGTGGCTATTGGCGAAACCTATACCATTAGCATTGGTAGCGGCAATAAAAAAATTGTTGAGGTAGTTGAGATCGTTGATAAGCGCCAGGCTTATGAAAAGATAAAACATTGTTATATCGATCATTCGCCACCGATGGTAAAAGAAGAAAAATTAGAGAGTATGTTCTTTAAAACAAATGTGCAACAAGATAAAGGTGCAGGCAGACCAACAAAAAAGAACAGACGTGATCTTGGAAAAATGGGAGGCTGGTTTTAATTATGGAAGTTAACAGCAACGGCACTAAACATAATGGTGCTGAAAAAATATTCTTAGAAGGACCACAATCACGCGCAAGCGAATTTTTGTTCACTATTAAATTACTTCGCGATTTTATTCGTGGTTACAGGGCATTTCATTTTATTGGCCCGTGTGCAACTGTTTTTGGATCGGCCAGATATACCGAAGGACATCCTTATTACGAATTGGCAAAACAAGTTGGCGGCTCGTTGGCAGATATGGGATTTGTGGTGATGACAGGTGGTGGTCCGGGTTTAATGGAAGCGGCAAACAGAGGCGCAAAGGAAGCCGGTGGAAAATCGGTAGGGTGTAATATTGTGTTGCCGCACGAACAAAAGGCAAATAAGTATTTAGACAAATGGGTATTGATCGATTACTTTTTTGTGCGTAAAGTTTTATTGACTAAATACTCGTATGCATTTGTTGTGTTACCTGGCGGTTTTGGTACACTGGATGAATTGTTTGAAGCGATAACATTAATGCAAACTAAAAAAAGCAAAGTGTTTCCGGTGGTGATCATGGGAAAACATTTTTATAAGAATTTGATAGAGCATATGGATCATATGATAGAAGAAGGAACCATTTCGCAACAGGATAAGGAATTGTTTTTATTTACAGATGATGTGAATGAGGCCATGGAACATATTGATAAGTATGGTGTGAAGAAATTCAACTTAAAAGAACGAAAAGCACCAACGCCTTTTTGGTTATTCAACGAACGGAAATAAAAAAAGCGCCTACATAGGCGCTTTTTATTTTTATAAGAATTGGTTTATACCAATGAGATATCAAACTGAACAAGGTCGATGAACTCCTGAACACGCTCATCAACATCTTTTTGAGATAAGCCGATCAAACGCTCGGTTCCAAAACGCTCTACAGTAAAGCTAGCCATGGCACTACCAAAAATAATGGCACGTTTCATGTTGTCAAAACTGATATCTTTCGTTTTAGCTAAATAACCAATAAAGCCACCAGCAAAACTGTCGCCTGCACCGGTTGGATCAAAAACTTCTTCTAATGGTAATGCAGGAGCAAAAAACACTTCCTCTTTATTGAATAATAAAGCACCGTGCTCACCTTTTTTGATCACTAATACTTTAGGACCCATTTTTAAGATCTTTTGAGCAGCTTTAACTAATGAATATTCACCTGATAACTGACGAGCTTCCGAATCATTGATGGTTAATACATCCACCATGCTAATGGTCTTTAATAGATCGTCTAATGCGATATCCATCCAAAAATTCATGGTGTCTAACACGATCAATTTCGGACGTTTGTTTAATTGCGTAATTACTTTTTGTTGAACCTGAGGCGCCAAATTACCAAGCATTAAAAAATCACAATCCTTTGCACTATCAGGTACGATCGGATCGAACTTTTCCAATACGTTCAATTGTGTATCTAAGGTATCGCGTGTATTAAGATCGTTGTGGTACTTTCCGCTCCAAAAGAACGATTTTTCGCCTTGCTTGATTTGCAAACCATCTAATTTTACACCTTCTTTTTTAAGGGTATCTAAAAAGCTTTGCGGAAAATCATCACCCACCACCGAAACTAACTGAATATCACGGTAAAAGTATGAAGAGGCAAGTGCAATATAGGAAGCAGCGCCACCTACAATTTTATCGGTTTTCCCGAAAGGGGTTTCAATTGCATCAAAGGCAACGGTTCCAACTACTAAAAGGCTCATTATTATTTTTTTTAAAATTTTGAGCAAATATATTGTTTATTTCGAAAATGTGTAGTAATATTGCAGCCCTAATCAGAAAAATTCCTTCTTAGCTCAGCTGGTTAGAGCACATGACTGTTAATCATGGGGTCCCTGGTTCGAGCCCAGGAGAGGGAGCGAAAAAGCAGTGAGAAATCACTGCTTTTTTTGTTTTATGGATGTTTGTTGTTTACATCATATTCTCAAAAAAATTAGATAGATTTTATATTGGTACTACTGATGACTTTGATCTTCGGTTATCTCAGCACAATTCTTTAGAGTATAAAGATTCGTTCACCTCACGGGGTATTCCTTGGGAAACGTTTTTGATTATTGACTCCTTAACAAGTGAACAGGCATTTAAAATAGAAGGGCATATTAAATCAATGAAATCAACGAAATATGTCAGAGATCTGGAGATGTATACTGAAATGGTTGAAAGGCTAAAGCTAAGATTCAAATAGATGCCTGGTTCGACCCCGATAGCTATCGGGGCAGGAGAGGGAGCGAAAAGCAGTGAGAAATCACTGCTTTTTTTGTTTGAACTAGTTTTTAGGAAATAAAAAAGGCGATCAATTTGATCGCCTTTTATCTATTTAATAAAATTACTTCTTCGCTTTCAAATAATTTTCGTTCACCTTATTCCAGTTGATCACATTAAAAAATGCGCTAATGTAATCCGGACGGCGATTTTGGTAATGCAAGTAGTAAGCATGTTCCCAAACATCCATTCCCATAATTGGTGTGCCTTTGCAATCAACAACATCCATTAAAGGATTATCTTGGTTTGGTGTACTGCATACACATAATTTGCCATCTTCCTTAACGCTTAGCCAAGCCCAACCACTACCAAAACGCGTTGCACCGGCAGTTGCAAAATCAGTTTTAAATTTCTCAAATCCGCCAAGGTCTGTTTCAATTGCTTTTGCGAGCTCACCTGTTGGCATACCACCTGCATTTGGCGCCATAATTTCCCAGAATAAGGTATGGTTATAATGTCCACCACCATTGTTACGAATAGCCATGCTGTATTTAGAGATGTTCTTGCAGATCTCTTCAATGCTTAATGTTTCAGCACCGCTTCCCGGTAACGCATTATTTAAATTTGTTACATAGGCCTGGTGGTGTTTGCCATGATGTATTTCCATTGTTCTTGCATCAATATGCGGCTCCAGCGCATTAAAGGCATAATTTAATTTTGGTAATTCAAAAGCCATAATTATAGTTTTTAGTTAATTTTATTAGTTTATTTTTTTATAGGTTAAATATAGGTATATAATTTTTTAGTGTATAGTTATTTTTTGAGCACTTCAATTGCTTTTAGTACACAATTATCATTTTCATTAATGTTTGGGTAATAACCATCTTTATCAAATAAATTGCGTCCTATCAATGATTTTAAAATTAGGTTAATTCCGTTTAATTGATTGGCCTGAATGGTGTATGACGATTGACCTTTTTTAGAATTCACGTAGGTAATAAATTCTCCAATAACACCTGCGTCAATTTTAAAGTTCGTGTTAAAGGCATTTGCGTTTGTGAATTTCGATAGTAAAACACTTCTTTTTTGATCGGTATATTCAAACGCAAAAGCATTAAGTACGCCGTTATAATACAACCGATTAACCATGTGACTGTATTTTGCTGTATCAACAGGCACAAAAACATCAGGTATAATGCCACCTCCGCCATAAACGATCTTGCCACCCGGAGTTCTATATTTTTTGGTCTTATCTATTTTCACACTGTCGGCATTATATAACTCACCATTTTCAAATCGATCATACTCTTCATTAAAATAGGCTTCATTTCCTTCTGAATAAGGTTTTTGAATACATCTGCCTGTTGGCGTATAATAGCGTGCGATGGTTAAACGTATGCCCGATCCATCCGGAAGATCAATTTGATCTTGCACTAAACCTTTACCAAAACTTCTTCTTCCAACGATCGTTGCTCTGTCATTATCCTGTAATGCACCTGCAACAATTTCACTGGCGCTGGCACTGCCTTCATCAACTAAAACTACCATGTCGTTCTTTTCAAAACTTCCTCTTGAGGTGGCATTGTATGATTTTTTAGGATGAGATTTACCTTCGGTATAAACTATTTGCAAGCCGTTATTTAAAAATTCATCCGCCAGATCAACCGCTGTTCTTAAAAAGCCACCACCATTTCCACGCAGATCAAGGATCATTTTTTTCATGCCTTGCTTGCTCAGATCGTTAAAGGCTTTCAGGTATTCGTCGTACGTTGTGCTTGCAAACTTGCTAACCTTTATATACCCAATATCCGGTTTAATCAGGTAGGCTATATCAATACTGTACAAAGGAATTTTATCGCGTGTGATCTTAAAATCAATTGGTTTTTTTATACTGCTTCTTAAAATGCTCACAACAACTGTGCTTCCGCTTTTACCGCGCAATTTTTCAAAAACCATTTTGTTGGTTACTTGCGATCCGGTTATACTTTTACCATCTACCTTCACGATCTTATCGCCTGCTTTGATCCCTAGGCGTTCGCTTGGTCCGCCAATTATTGGATTGATAACACGCACTGTGTCTTTAATAATATTGAATTCAATGCCAATACCATCAAAATTTCCCTCCAAGGGCTCATTAACCAATTCAAAATCTTTTGCAGGTATATAATCACTGTGTGGGTCTAGATTCTTAAGTAAGCTTGCAATGGCTTTTTCTTCTAATTCCTTGGGATCAATGGTATCTACATAATGTTTTTCTATGTAATTCATTAAGCTCGACATTTTATTGCCGTTTGCCTGATGGTAATTAGCTGATGCAATTGTTGCGGTATTTACGCGTTTACTTAAATAGTAGCCGCCGGAAAGACCAAGAGCCAATACGATAGAAAAATAAAGCGGTAATAAAGAGGAACTGCGCTTTTCTGGTTTATTTTCACTTGGCTCTGATGTCATTTTGTTTTAACTTTGTATAAACAACAAATTTAACCATTTGTTTCTTTTTAAATACCGAATAGGAAATTGATTGATCGGAAGCATATACATTATTATATTATTTTAACGCTGTTGTTAGGTGTTGTTGCTTTTTCTTGTAAGAAAAAAAATACTAACCCTGCCGTTAATTATCCTATACAAAACGTTCCGGTGAGTGTTACAATTTATCCGAATGATCCAACCAATTTCAAATTGCAGGCTATTGGCGGTTGGCAATATTATACCGGTGCAGGAATAAATGGCTTGATCATTTATCGTAAAACACAAACCGAATTTGTGGTGTTAGAGCGCACCTCACCCGAAAACCCGAATGTAGCAGCATCTGCAGTTAAAGTGCAGTCAGATAATTTTACGTTAAGAGATACCATAAGAAACGCACGTTGGCAAATTGTTGATGGCGCCGTCATGAATAGTTCTGCCACATGGCCATTGAAACAATATGGTAATACGTATGATGGTAATGCTTTAGTGATCAGAAATTGATCATTTCCATTTAGTTGTTTTAATGAGTTGGATCACATCCTGTCTGATGAAATCGATCACGAGTTTTAAGGAGTCGGTATTTGGGCTTGCATTAAAATACAATGCACCTCTAAGAAAATGGTTGGTACTATCGGTCAAATAAAATTGTAAGGATGATGCTGTGTTACCTTCAATGTCATACAATAAGCCGTATACTTTTGAACTGTCTCTGATGATCACACTTTCATTCATGCCGGTTGCTTTTATCTGATGTTTCACTGCAAAGTTGCGCGCATCTTCAAGGTAAGTGCCAATATTGTTCTCTACCTTTTTATAGCTTAAGTGTATGGTTGCTTTAAATTGCGGAAAATCAATATTCAGCCAGCAAGGCTCGGCGTTCATGTGCTTATCGCGGTTTATAACGGCGTACTTTGGAATTTCAAAGGCAAACGGACAACTATTTTCATATAAAGTGTATTCTTTTGCGGGCATATCAATTCTAAAATAGCCGCGAGGTTTGGGCGAATAGATCTCTTCCTCCTCATCACAAGATGTAATAAAACAACCCATGCAAAGAACTGCAAATACAAATAAAACCGTTTGTTTGACCATGCTGTAAAATTAGTAGATCACATGCATTGAAATTGACACAAGAAAAATACTTATCAAAAAATGATATTTAAAAAGGAAGGTCCTTTGACGATAGATCATTAAAATTTACATCGGAATCAAAATTTCCGCCCGGGTTCTGTTGGCTGTTTGTTCCATCGCGTTTTTGAAGGATCTTAAAATTATCGGCCACAATTTCCGTCACGCTTCGTTTCTGACCTTCTTTATCGGTCCATTGGCGTGTGTGGATCTTTCCTTCCAGGTAAATTTGAGTTCCTTTTTTTAGGAGTTTTTCTGCATTTTCGGCAATGGAGCGCCACATCACAATGTTGTGCCATTCTGTTTGTTCTATGCGGTTGCCGTTTCTGTCTTTAAAGGCTTCGGTGGTTGCTAAGCTAAAACTAACGCGGGCAATATTGCCTTCGAGGTACTTTATTTCAGGATCTTTGCCTAAATTTCCTACAAGTATCACTTTGTTTACTCCTGCCATTTGAATTTTCTTTGAAAGCGTTAAGTTACGCAAAAAACAGCCATAAAGTGGATTGAAATATGCACGCTTAGAGGGTTTTAGCATATTTTATAACCATGAGATCAAAAATTAAACCCCTTGTGTTTCAGGCAAATTGAAATATTTTTAAGAAAAATGCATTTTTTTTTGAATTTTATTTGTGGAATAGGAATTAAGTATGTAATTTTGCACCCCCGATTTGGAAGAAATGAAGAGGAGGGATCGTTCAGAAGAAGTATTGAAGGTTAGAGGTTAGTAGGAAACAAGAGGTAGTTGTGAAATGAAACTTGGAGTAGACTAAAAGGAAGACCAGACTATATAGAAGACGTTCATTGACAGAATTGATAACCAAAAGATAGCAAGTTTCTCATAAACAAAGGAGAAACCACAATAAAGCTTCTTGAGCCCGTTAAGGGATGATCTATTACAGACATTCACCTTAAGATGAAAATTAAGGAATCAAATTTTTTTACAATGGAGAGTTTGATCCTGGCTCAGGATGAACGCTAGCGGCAGGCCTAATACATGCAAGTCGAGGGGCAGCGGGAGTAGCAATACTTGCCGGCGACCGGCGCACGGGTGCGTAACACGTATACAATCT
>JBIKKW010000008.1:0-38008 GCA_044360115.1 Bacteroidia bacterium | reverse complement strand
TCGCTATACTCCCGATTGTAAAAAGGCGAATCGGGGTCCTCAGCAGCCACATATAAATGTCGCCAATTATAAAAGGGTTCAATGCTATGCATGAAGTGTTTAAGTTGCTGTAAAATTACAATAAAAAAGCCACTTTCCGCCCTGGCGAATAAGTGGCTTTAAATGTGATGAAGTTATTTTACTTCAGTGCAGCAATTATTTTTTCGGCTAACTCCACACCAATGCGTTCTTGTGCCTCATTTGTGGCAGCTCCAATATGTGGCGTTAACGATATCTTTGAATGTTTTAAGATGGCAACACTCGGACGAGGTTCGTTCTCAAATACATCTAAACAAGCATGCGAAATTTTACCGCTGTTCAATGCTTCTAACAGATCATCTTCATTAATAACACCGCCTCGAGCAGCATTAATTAATATCACGCCATTTTTCATGGAAGCGATCTCGTGCTTGCTGATCAATTTTCCACCGGGAACATGGAAACTGATAAAATCACTTTGTTGTAATACCTTGTCTAATCCAACCGGATTGATCTTTACTTTCACCGGCGCAGTTGCACCTTCGATCTCAATATCAATAATGGCCTCTGTAACAAACGGATCAAATGCCACAACCTTCATACCTAAACCTAAAGCCATTTTTGCAACATACTGACCAATACGGCCGAATCCTACAATACCAATGGTTTTGCCACGTAGTTCAACACCTTTAGCATATTTCTTTTTCAGATCATCAAATTTTTCTTCGCCATTAACCGGCATTTGACGGTTGCTATCGTATAAGAAACGTACCGCATTGAATAAATGAGCAAACACTAATTCGGCCACAGAGTTTGAAGAGGCAGCAGGTGTATTAATTACCTGAATGCCTTTTTCGCGGGCGTAATCCACATCAATATTATCCATTCCAACACCACCGCGACCAATAACTTTTAAACCGGGACAAGCGTCCACCACATCTTTACGCACTTTGGTGGCGCTACGCACTGTTAAGGCAACATAGCCCTTATCATTTATTTCTTTCGCTAAATTTTCCTGTGCTACTTTATCTGTAACTACAGTAAAACCTGCTTTTTCCAATAATTCTTTTCCTACCGCATCAATGCCATCATTGGCTAATATTTTTTTACTCATATTTAATATCTTAGATCTTCAGTTGTCATACTGAGCGGAGTCGAAGTATGACATAATTAAAAAGGTTTGTCTAATGTTTCGACTCCGCTCAACATGACAAACCATTAAATCATTTATCCTTTTTTCTTTTCGAATTCTTTCATTGCTGCAACCAATGCTTCAACACTTTCAATTGGCAAAGCATTGTATAACGAAGCGCGGTATCCACCTACATCACGGTGACCTTTAATTCCGCTGAGGTTGTATTCTTTAGCCATTTTTTCAAATTCAGCTTCGTACTCAGGTTTAGTTGGTAAAAAGCAAACGTTCATGTGACTTCTGTCTTCCTTAACTACTGTACCTTCAAAGCATGCGTTACGATCGATCTCGTTATATAAAAGATCAGCTTTCTTTTGGTTGATCTTTTCGATCCAATCAACACCACCATTTTGTTTTAACCAACGCAAAGTAAGCATGCTTACATATACCGGAAACACAGGAGGGGTGTTATACATACTCTCACCTTTAATGTGAACATTGTAATCTAACATCGAAAGCATTTTGCGTTGAGTTTTTCCTAACACATCTTTACGAACCATAACCATGGTGCTACCTGCAGGACCCATGTTCTTTTGAGCACCGGCATATATCAAAGCAAAATCTTTGGCGTTTACTCTGCGGCTGAAAAGATCTGAACTCATATCACACACCATTGGAACCGGACTTTTAGGGAACGATTTCATTTGAGTACCGTAAATGGTATTGTTTGAAGTGCAGTGAAAATAATCAGCATCAGAAGGGATCTCGTATCCTTTTGGAACGTATGAGAATTTTTTATCTTCTGAGGACGCTAATACTTTTACGTTACCTAATATCTTCGCTTCTTTGATGGCTTTACTTGCCCAAACACCTGTATTAACGTAGGCTGCATAACCATTATCGGTTAACAAGTTGTATGGCACCATGGCAAATTGCAAACTGGCACCACCACCTAAATAAAACACTTCGTACTCATTACCAACTTCAAAAAGGTCTTTCACCAATTGGCGGGCCTCATCCATAACAGCAACGTAGTTTTTGCTACGGTGTGAAATTTCAAGTAACGATAAATTCATATTATCGAAATTGATACAAGCCTCTGAAGCTTGTTTTAAAACCTCTGGAGGTAAGATACCAGGACCAGCGCTAAAGTTGTGAATTTTTGTCATAGTTTCTGTAGTGTTTTAGATGTTACGAATGTAAAAAAAAAAGTGTTTTATGAATTAAATACTTATAATTTTTATTTGATTGTTTTCAAGATAAACAATAAGCCATTTTTTATAGATCTCGAAGCTCTTGAAGTTTGAAAGCTGAACATTTCCTTTTTTATCAATGAGTACTTCGTTGCCGTCTTTTTCAATTGCGTATAGATCGCGTGAAACTCGCGTTATTTCTGAATCACAGGTAAACAGTTCATCGCCTTTGGTATTGATGAGGTGGTGCCCTTTTTTAGAGATCACAATAGCCACACTGTCTTTAAAATCCTCGGCATGCTGGTATTTATAAGGAATAATGGTGTTAAGCTTGCGATCGGCATATCCAAATTTTCCGTTCTTTTTGATGCGAATTAAACCATCAGAAGCAAAGTTAACTTCCGAAAAAGTTCCAAAATCAATGCTCATGCGGCCGTTGAGGTCAATTAAGGCCTGTTCATTTTTTTTAATGAGTTTGAGCATGTTTCCATTCGTGTAGTAGGAGGTAGCTTTTTCCTTATCAAAATCATAGGCAATATCGCTTAAAAAGCAACCTTCGGCGGCGTAATAGCCATAAAGGTTGTTTACGATAAGCAAATAGATCGTATCGGTGGCAATGATCTGATCGTATTGAGCCTTGGTAAGCAGTTCGCCGTTTTGCTGAATCATGCCGTACTTGCCTTGTGATTTGTAAATAGCCAAGCCATTCGGTCCAAAATCAGATATCCATTCAAATTCTGCTTTGTGAATGTAGCCGTTTCGATTGATGAATCCATAATTTGAACCTAATTGATAATAGGCGCAGTTGTTCTTAAAATCGCCCAGCTTATCAAATTTAACTTCGTAAACCACTTTACCGTAAGGATCAATAGCACCGTATAAATTGTTTTGTTTGATCACATAAAGCTCATTATTCAATTCATTGATATCTTCAAATCCCTCTGATTTTATTTCGCCCAACCGATTTATCAAATACCATTTGCTTGCCTGCTTAACAGGCGCCAAACCTTTATAAAAAGGCAAAGCATCTGTAAAGATCATATGGAGTGTGTTCACATTTTCTTTATTCACATAGTAAACCGAATCGCCTTTGTGAACAATACTTAATCCTTCTGCAAATTCGCTCACTTCATCGTATTCGGGTGCTATTTGAATTTTGCCGGTTGTATCAATAAATCCAATGGCCTCGTTTTTTTCAAATGGAATTAATACGAGTTCATTCAATTGTACTTCTTTTAAAATAGATTCTTTGAACGGAAATTCAGGATAGGTAGTAATGAATTGTTCCAGCTCTTCTTTTTTAAATGTGGTAATAGATAAATTGAACAAGGCTTGCCAGGCTTCAATACGCTGTGGTGCTTTGGGATAATTTTTAATAAAACGATCAATACCATCCTTGTTCTTTGAATCCTTATAAAGAGTTAACAAGGCCTGATACGCTTGGTTCAGATTGCTGTTCTTTGATTGTTTTGTAATGAATGAAATGTAGCTTGTCTCCGAACGATCAGCCGTTATTTCTTCATACAATTCCTTTTCATACAATCGAAAGGCATCAGTTTTAAATTGGCTTAAAGGATGTGTTTGAATAAAAAGCAAAGTACTGTCACTTTTGTTTATTTGATACACACGCTGTAACTCAAGTTCATCGCGACCTTTAACAGCATTTTGAAAAATGATATCGGACGCTAAATAGTTTTGCGCTAAAAATTGATCGTAAGTGGTGATCGTGTTTTTTGCTGTAATCTTGCTGTAAAGTTTTACAGCAATGGAATCAATAAGATCATGAATTTGTTTTTTGTAAATGGCAAAAGATGAAAGCGTGCAGGTATCTTTTTTTTCGTTGAAAGCATTAAAACTTAATGTTGCATATTTGGCGGCACTATCGTAATTGTGAAAGGGATTATTGTTGCGATAATAAATAATGGATAAACCGTAGCATGCCTGTGCATTTGGTTTTTTCTTATTAAGTGTGTAAAATGTTTTTTTTGCTTTAAAGTAATCGTGAATACTTAAGGCCTCATATGCGGTTTTTATTTTAGAAGAGTATACTTGAGTAGATACAACAAATAAAAAAAATAATATGAGTAGAAATGGTTTTTTCACGAAATATGAATACAAAATTAAATCTTTACTGTAATTTAGCACCATGTTTACAACAGGAAGAATTTTATTCACAGTATTTTTTGTGGTACTTTTTATAAGTGTATTGGTCTGGAGCTACCGAAAAGACATAAAGAGCACTCGATTTCATTACCGAAAAACCTACCTCGTTTTAGTAGGGTTATTAACATTTATTGCGCTTCTTTATCTTATTGTTAAATTGAGGAAAATTTTGTGATTCGCCGATTTTTACAGTATATTTGTGGGTAAATTATTAGCATATGAAGAATTTAATTGCATTACTTTTTCTAACCATTTTAGTTGGTAAAACAAATGCTGGGGTTATAATAATTGAAGGCAAGTATCAAAACAAAAATTTATTCGTTCAGAACTACTTTGGAAATAGTGGTGTTGGTTTTTGCGCACAAGAAATAAAGGTTAACGGAAAGATCACTACAGACGAAACTAACTCAAGTGCTTTTGAAATTGATCTGGCTGCATTACAATTAAAGTTTGGTGATAAGGTTACTGTTGAGATCATTCATAAAGATGGATGTTTACCTAAAGTTTTAAATGCTGATGATCTTAAACCAAAACCAAGTTTTGATATTTTGGTTATGAATATTTCTGAGACCGGTTTATTAAAGTGGACTGCAAAGAACGAATCAGGAGCTTTACCTTACGTTATCGAAACTTTCAAATGGAACAAATGGATCCCTGTAGGTGAAGTAAATGGTATAGGTACGCCAGAAAATCATGAGTATGCTTTTCAAGTTGTAATGCACAGTGGCGAAAATAAATTCCGTGTGAAACAAAAAGGTAACAGCGGTATTCCACGTTATTCAAAAGAAATTTCAGTTAATTCAAGCACACAAAAACCAAGCTTCGCGGTTTCAAAAAACAAATCAATTGATTTTAGCAACGAAACAGCTTATGAGGTTTATGATGCTTACGGTATCGTCGTTAAAAAAGGATACGGTAAAAATGTAGGAATTGATAACCTTAAAAAAGGTACTTACTATTTGTGTTACGATAACTTGGTAACTGAATTTTCTAAATAATTAATTTTTTAAATTCATTCAGGATCATAGCCGTAGCGCCCCAAATGATATTACCCTCTACTTCAAAGTAGGGGGTTTTTAATTTATAGCCATCGCCGTGCACAATGCCTTCCGTTTGAATGATATTATCGTTTTTAAGCACTTCCAGGTCCAAATGGATCAATTCATTCACTTCACGCTCATTGGTGCTAAAATTGATCTCGCCATGCGAATAAATGCCAATGTATGGCTCCACATAAAAATTACTAACCGGAATATAAATGGGTGTTAAGTTCCCAATTACTTCCACGTGCTCATTGATTCCAATTTCTTCATCCAATTCACGCAAGGCCGTATGTTTTAAACTTTCATCTTGCTCATCTAATTTTCCTCCCGGCAAACTAATTTGTCCGCTATGTTTGCCATCGTAGGTATGGCGCTTTGTAAGCGGGATGTAGTAATGGTTATTCAACGAATAGATCAATATCATCACCGCGCTTTTGCGGTAAGTGTCGGGCTTTAAGCGCTCAATAGGATATCGCTCACGTGTGGCAGGAGCCATTTCGTATTGCGCATCCATACCCGGAAGCGGCTCTCGTAATTTTTGTTTTAAATGAGCTGCAATATCGAACATTCGGCAAAATTATGGGTTTAATTATTAACTTTGTAACAATTATGAGTGAATTTAAATTAAATACCATAGAGGAAGCTTTAGAAGACATCAGAAATGGTAAAGTAATTATAGTGGTTGATGATGAGGACCGCGAAAATGAAGGGGATTTTATTACGGCAGCGGCTAATGTAACACCGGAAGTGATCAATTTTATGGCAACTCATGGCCGTGGTTTGATCTGTGTTTCCATTACCGAACAAAAGGCAAAAGAGTTGCAGTTAGATATGATGGTGCCTGCCAACACATCGTTGCATGAAACAGCTTTTACAGTTTCCATCGATCTTTTGGGACATGGCTGTACAACCGGTATTTCGGCTCACGACAGAAGTAAAACTGTTAAGGCATTAATTGATCCAAGTATAAAACCGAGTGAATTTGGTAAACCCGGACATATATTCCCATTAAAAGCTAAAGAAGGCGGAGTTTTACGCCGCACCGGGCATACAGAAGCAACAATTGATCTGGCTCGTTTAGCAGGATTTGATCCCTGCGGTGCTTTGGTGGAGATCATGAATGAAGATGGTACCATGGCGCGTTTGCCTGATCTGGTAAAGATAGCAGAGCGTTTTGATCTGAAGATCATTACCATTAAAGATCTGATCAGTTATCGCTTGTCAAAAGAATCGATCATTGACAGAGAGGTTCAGGTGGATATGCCAACCGTTTGGGGTGATTTTAAATTGATAGCCTATAAAGTAAGAACAACGGGGCAAGAACATTTAGCCTTGATAAAAGGCGAATGGAAAAAAGATGAACCGGTGATGGTGCGTGTTCATTCAAGTTGTGTTACGGGAGATATTTTTGGAAGTTGCCGCTGCGATTGCGGTCCGCAATTACACGCCGCTATGGAGCAAATAGAGAAGGAAGGAAAAGGTGTGATCGTTTATATGAATCAAGAGGGAAGAGGAATTGGTCTGTTGAATAAATTAAAGGCCTACAAATTGCAAGAAAATGGCAGAGATACGGTAGAAGCAAATTTGGAGTTAGGATTTAAAATGGATGAACGTGATTATGGAATTGGTGCGCAGATCATTCGCGACCTTGGAATAAGTAAGATCCGCTTGCTGACCAATAATCCTAAAAAGCGTGCCGGTTTGATCGGATACGGTTTAGAGATCGTTGAGAATTTACCAATTGTGATCAAGCCAAATCCGCATAACGCCAAATATCTTCAAACTAAAAAAGATAAAATGGGTCATTCGTTTTAAGGATACTTGATATAAATCCATTGTTCAAAAACATCACACGCGTAGTTTGGATTTTATCCATTATTAGCTTATTCACTGATGTAGCGGGGGAGATGCTGTATCCGGTAATGCCCATCTATTTACAATCAATTGGTTTTTCGGTTTTAATGATCGGTTTATTGGAAGGTGTTGCCGAGGCTACAGCCGGGTTAAGCAAAGGTTATTTCGGAAAGATGTCGGATAACATAGGTAAGCGCGTTCCCTTTGTTCAGTTAGGTTATTTTTTAAGTGCCACATCTAAACCTTTATTAGTTTTGTTTTTAAATCCTATTTGGGTATTGTTTGCGCGCACCATTGATCGCTTTGGTAAAGGTATACGAACTGGTGCGCGTGATGCCATTTTATCGGATGAAGCTACTCCCGAGACCAAAGGAAAGATATTTGGTTTTCACCGCATGCTCGATACATTTGGCGCAGTATTGGGGCCATTAAGCGCACTTATCTATTTATACTATTTTCCTGAAAACTACATTACACTTTTTTATTTGGCCTTTATACCGGGAATGATCGCGGTGATCGCATCTTTCATGTTAAAGGAAAGTAAGAGCACTTTGTTTACCGAAAAGAAAAAAACAAGTTTACTTTCATTCTTAAAATACTGGAAAGAAGGTCCGAGTGATTACCGAAAACTCTTAATTGGTTTATTGGCATTTACATTGTTTAATAGTTCTGATGTGTTTTTATTATTAAAGGCCAAAGAGGCTGGTTTATCGGATGCCTGGGTAATTGGCGTTTACATTTTTTACAATTTGGTGTATGCGTTGTTCTCTTTCCCAATAGGTATCATGGCTGATAAATTAGGATTAAAGAACATTTATGTTTTTGGTTTAATGATGTTTGCCATTGTTTATTTTGGAATGAGTGTGAGCAACAGTGTGGTGATGTTTGCGGTGTTGTTTTTTGTTTACGGTTTGTATGCCGCAGCAACCGAAGGAGTTTCAAAAGCATTGATCTCAAATATTTCTGATAAAAAAGATACGGCCACTGCCATTGGAACTTATGCAGCCTTCCAAAGTATTTGCACCATGCTGGCCAGTACCATTGCGGGTTTGATATGGTTTAAATTTGGCGCTTCTGCCACTTTTATTTTAACTGGTAGTATAACTTTAGCAGTGGCATTTTATTTTACCTTTGTAATTAAACTGAAAGGTAAAACAACTTAATAGTATGAACATAGCAATTATAGGATCGGGAAATGTAGGCGGAGCTTTAGCTACGGCCTGGTCAAAAAAAGGACATCATATTTATATCGGCGTGAGAGACACGTCTAACTTTAAAGGGAAAGATCTGCTTTCAAATGCCAATACGCAGGTTACAAGTATTAAAGAAGCCGTGCAAAAAAGTGAAGTGATCTTATTGGCTACACCGGCCACAATGGCCATTGAGGTGGCAACTTCATTAGGTGATACAAGCGGTAAGATCATTATTGATGCTGCCAATATTGTTATGGGACGCGGACCGCAAGGCTTTAACAATGTGAGTGATGCAATTTTAGCGAACACCATTACAAAGGATGTAGTAAAGTGTTTTAATACAACCGGATTTAATAACATGACAAACCCGGTTTATAATGGAATGGCTATTGATATGTTCATGTGCGGCGATTCAGAGAAAGGAAAAACAGTGGCTCGGCAACTGGCTTTAGATGCAGGTTTTGCAGAGTGTTATAATGTTGGTGGGAATGATAAATTTCAGTTAATGGAGCAATTTGCCTTCTTTTGGATCAACCTGGCCATGTTCCAGGGACAGGGCAGAGAGATGGCATTTAAATTATTGAAACGATAATACTTCAATAAAAAAAGCCCTTCCATTTGGAAGGGCTTTTTTGTTTTTGAATAGGATTTAATTAAACAGTTGCTTCAACCTTTGGCGCAGCACTCATGATCTCTTCGTTAGCAGCAGAAGCATACTGTGCGAAGTTTTTCACGAACTGACCAGCCAAATTTTGAGCTGTGTTCTTAAATGATTCTTTGTCTTTCCAAGCATTCATTGGTTCTAGGATCTCAGTTGGCACATCCGGACAAACTTTAGGGAAATGTAATCCGAAATATGGAGTTTTGCCATATTCAACTGAATCTAATTCGCCATTTAATGCTGCAGTAATTAATGCACGTGTGTATGATAATTTGATTCGACTACCAACACCGTAGCTTCCGCCAACCCATCCGGTATTTAATAACCAAACGTTTACTTTGTGTTTCTTTAATTTCTCGCCTAACAACTCAGCATATTTAGTTGGGTGTAAAGGTAAAAATGCTTTACCAAAACAAGCTGAGAAAGTAGTAGTAGGCTCAGTGATTCCCATTTCAGTACCTGCAACTTTAGCAGTGTATCCACTAATGAAATGGTACATAGCTTGTGCATTGGTTAATTTACTGATAGGAGGTAATACACCAAACGCATCACATGTTAAGAAGAAGATATTCTTAGGCATATCACCAATAGCAGGTGTAACTGCATTATCAATATAATTAGCAGGGTAACTTACACGTGTATTCTCTGTTTTAGAAATGTTGCTGTAATCAACGGTGGTTGTACCTTCGTAAAAATTAATGTTCTCTAACAACGAACCAAATTTAATAGCACTGAAAATTTGTGGTTCCTTTTCTGCAGTAAGATCTACACATTTTGCATAGCAACCACCCTCAAAGTTAAACACACCTGTATCGCTCCATCCGTGCTCATCATCACCAATTAACTTACGGTTAGGATCGGCAGATAAAGTAGTTTTACCTGTACCTGATAAACCAAAGAAAATGGCAGTATCGCCACCCTTACCAATGTTGGCAGAGCAGTGCATACTTAATACTTTTTTCTCGTGTGGTAAAATATAGTTCAATACACTGAAAATAGATTTTTTGATCTCACCGGTATAACCAGTTCCACCAATTAAAATGATCTTTTTAGTGAAATTGATGATAGCGAAGTTATGCTGACGAGTACCGTCGATCTTAGGATCTGCTTTAAAGCCCGGAGCGTTCAAGATCAACCAATCGTGTTTGAATGATTTGATCTGCTCGTTAGTTGGACGTAAGAATAAGTTATAAGAGAATAAATTGCTCCATGCAAACTCGTTCACTACACGAATGTTGATGCGGTAAGTAGGATCAGCACATGCATAAGCATCACGTACAAACACTTCCTTGCCACCTAAATACGCTAACATACGGTTGTGTAACAAATCAAATTTATCTGATTCAAAACGGTTGTTTACATCTCCCCACCAAACACTGTCTTTTGTGTTCTCATCATAAACTACGAATTTATCTTTAGGCGAGCGACCGGTAAATTCACCTGTATCAATAGCTAAAGCTCCAACATCAGTTAAAACACCTTCTCCACGAACAATACATTCTTCAATTAATTCGCTTGGATGCATGTTCCAATAAGCCATTTCAACATTTCCAAGGCCAAGATCTGCTACCGAAGCATTTTGAGCCTTTAAACCAATTTCATTCATTTTTTTAGTTTTTATGTTTTACAAATAAGTTCAATTTAAAAGTTTGTTTCTCCATTTTTTGTTCAATAGATCCAAACAACCTAAGCAATCGATCTTAGTTAATAGTTAGTGCTGCAAAAGTAAAAAAAAAAACGGCTCTGATTTGAACCGTTTTTCCACAATGAAAGGCTTAGATAATATTATTTAATTAACTGATACTGAAATATATGTGGACTTATCCTCAAATTTTTTCAACTGCTCAATAAAGTCTGTTTTTTCCTGACCTTTTAATTCGCTTAAAGGAATACAAACTTCTTTTTCACCTTCTCTGCCTTTTGATTTTTCGGTATACTTCACTTTTTTCGAATTTAAAAGCTGAGTTAGTTTTTCATACTGAGGGTAATTTATTCCTCCGCCAATACTGGCAAAATCAACTATAACCTTACAGGTTGCTGTTTCAGCAGGTGCAGTTTGGTTTACCGCCGCCTTTGATTTGCACGAGCATAAATTGAATACTAAAAAGCAAGATGCCGTTAAAATGCTAAGTGATATAAGTGTATTTTTCATATTTAAAATTAACTATTTTTTTTGAGGCTTTAAAACTGCCAAAACAAACATTAACCAACCGGCTACAAATAGTACACCGCCAATTGGGGTTATTGGTCCTAAAAATTTCAACCAATCCATTCCTAATAAATTTCGGGTGCATAAAAAGTAAAGCGACCCTGAAAATAAAATAATGCCAATAAAAAATAAACGATTCGCTAATTTCAAATAGGGGTGGTTATGATCTTTCATTAATAGTATAGTTAAAAACATTGCCAAGGTATGATACATTTGGTATTTAACCCCCGTATCAAAACCATTTAACTGATCAACCGTAATTAAACCTCCGGGAAGTTGATTTTTAAGAGCATGTGCCCCAAGTGCTCCAAGCGCAACTGCTGTAGCGCCAAGCACGCCTATTGTAATGAACTGCTTTGATAACATTAATTGGTCTGTTTTAAAAAGTCAAGTAGGTTAGCGTTTGTTTCCTGATATGAAAATATTTCCTTTAATGTTTTTAGGTTTTCCTTATCGGTGATGTTAGTGTAAAATTGTTTAGTTAGATCGAGTTTTTCACGATCGTGTAAGAATACACTCAAAATGTTCTTGAATTGCATGGTTGTGTAACAATGTTCAGATCCCTTTTCTTTCATGTATTGGTATTTTTCATGATCGGTTGTAAATAGTTTTAAATTTTTGATGAGGGCGAAAGGAATACTGTCATGTACCGCCACCCTGCAGTTGATCTTGTTCTTTACAATGATCTTGTTGGGGTTTGAAATAATATCATTAAACTCCTTTTTACTCGATTCAAACTTAAATTGATTTTGGATAGTGGCAACGTTGTTTTTATCGGTAATGTTCAAATAAGCCTCTTTAAATAATTTTAATTTATCAATTTCAAAATTAATTCCTTTCATCAGGTCGGCATACTGCTGGCAACTGATGCAGTTACTTTTAATTATCTCGCGGGCAAAACTGTATTTTTCGGTGTTAATTTGTGTTCTGGCAATGAGTTTTAAAGCATAGTCAACATTTTCATTAGGCATTGCCTGTATACACGTTCCGTTTTTAGGCACATTGTAAAAGAAACTTGGTTTACCATCTTTAAGTTCAAACAAATTACCATAAACATTATTACGCCATTTGTAGGTGGTGTCTTCTTTTGGTTTTGGTGGTAATAGCGGATGGGGTAGTGGTTTCACATCGTTGGCAGTTACAAATACTAATTTTAGTTTTTTTGTTTCTGTGTTCAATTCCAATGAATAGATGAATTCTTTATTCTTAACCGGTTTTGCTTTTTCTAATAAGTAAATTGGTCGGTTCAATTCAATAGAACCATCTTCCAGTTTAAAAGTAAGATTTAAGGTGTCTTTTAAAATATTTGTAAAACGCGCTTCCTGGTAAAAGGTGTCTTTTGCTATAATTTCCGAGCCTTTCACTGAAAACCTGTTGCCACTTGAACTAAAAATGATCAGGCTATTTTGAGCGAGTGATAAGCTGCAGAGTAATACCAAAAATACGGTCCTGAAAATCATGCTTAAAGTTATTGATTATATAATTGAGAATGAAATTTACCGTTTAAAATTATTTTGGCATCTTTATACTCGAATATTTTATGAAACGAATTTTAGTAATAGGTGCAGGGCGTTCAACCAGCAGTTTAATTGGTTATTTGTTAAAGCATGCAAGTGCAAATAACTGGTTTGTAACTGTAACAGATATGGATATTGAACTTGCAAAAAATAAAACAAAAGGTTACGATCATTGCGAGGCAAAAACCTTTAATGTAACCAATACAAGTGAAAGACAACAATTTATTCAGGCGCACGATATTGTGGTATCAATGCTTCCGGCATTTATGCATGGTGATGTGGCCAAAGATTGTGTGACTTTTGGTAAACATTTATTTACGGCCAGTTATGTAAGCGCCGAAATGAAAGCCTTGGATGCGCAGGCAAAAGCCAATGGAGTTCTGTTGATGAATGAGATTGGTTTAGATCCCGGAATAGATCACGCTTCTGCGATGAAGATCATTGATGAATTGCATGCCAAAGGTGCTATCATTACTTCCTTTAAATCGTTTTGTGGTGGCTTGGTTGCTCCCGAATATAATGATAACCCGTGGGGATATAAATTTAGTTGGAACCCTCGAAACGTTGTGTTGGCGGGACAAAGCACGGCGCAGTATTATGATCACGGTAAATTAAAATTCATCCCTTACAACCGATTATTCACGCAAATTGATACCATTGAAGTGGAAGGATATGGGAAGTTTGATGCCTACGCTAACCGTGATAGCATCAGTTATAAAGAACCGTATCATTTAAAAAATATAAAGACCTTATTACGCGGAACATTGCGTTTTCCGGGATATTGTGTAGCATGGAATGTGTTTGTGAAGTTGGGTTTAACTGATGATACCTATAAGATCCATGATGCAGATAAAATGACCTATACCGATCTGTTGAATTCGTTTTTACCTGAGGGAACAACGCCGGTTAAACAACGTTTACGTGAATTCATGGGCAGTGATTATTCGGATGATATCGAATCAAAATTGGATCATTTGGAATTGTTCTCCAATAAAAAGATCAAATTAAAAGAAGGATCGCCCGCTCAATTATTGCAAGATCTGTTAGAGGAGAAGTGGAAATTAAAGCACGGTGATAAGGATATGATCGTAATGCAACATTTATTTGAATACGAACTAAATGGTAAAGCGCATCATTTAACGTCATCGCTGGTTGTTAAAGGTGATGATGAAGAACATACGGCCATGGCCAAAACAGTGGGATTGCCTTTAGCAATTACATTAAAAAATTTCTTAGAAGGTAAGTTTGCTTTAAGCGGGGTTCAAATACCTACCGTAAAAGAGATTTACTTACCTTTATTAGCAGAGTTAGAGAGCTTGGGAATAAAATTTGATGAAAAAGAAAAATAATAATCGCATGTTAAAAAAGATATTGAGTATTCTATTTGTTGTTTGTAGTGTTTTGTCGATTGCGCAAACAGATACAACAGCACCTGTGCATAACGAATCAAAGTTAACAGTTGACGATCCAACTCCGATAAACAACGTTGCTAAAACCGACACATCTTATCGTTTTGATAAACCGTTTGTTGAAATAGCGAGTGTTGAATTCAATCCCGGTGTATCCATTCCGGCAGGCGATTTCTCAAACAGTAATCCTAATAATCCTTCGGCAGGTTATGCCAAAGAGGGCTATTCTATTGGTGCAAATTTGAATGTAAAACTGACCAAGGAAATAGAGATCATGTTTTGTTATTCACGTCAAATGAATGTTTTGGATGATAAATCATTTTCAACAAACGCTTTAAAAGGCGCTAAAAATTATACGCTTCAAACCAACGCCAATTGGGTGAACCATTTTGTGTTGGGAGGTATAAGCGGTAACATTTTTTTAGATGAGAATAATATTTTAACACCTCGTTTTTTGGTTGGATTTAATCTTTCAAAATCTCCGAAATACGAAACTTTTCCGGTTAGTCCGGGTTCTAATACGGTTACCCCGGTTGTGAATGAAGGTGAATCGGATATTGCGTTTGCGGCAAGAGTAGGTGTAGGATTAAAAAAGAATTTGAATAAACAGTTCTTTTTAACGATCAATCCTGATATTTATTTATGCAAAGTAGGTTATAATATCAATAAGCCCTATTTTCAAAATCAATCGGCAAATGATCACCGCATAACCATTGTGAGTGTGAGTGTGAGTTTGGGATTCAGAATATATAAATAGCGCGCTTTTAAGCAACAACCTTAATGATGTTCTTTACCATTTTTGCCTTTTGCTTGGCCTTGGTAATATCATCATCTACAATGGTTACATGCCCCATTTTTCTGAAAGGCTTTGTTTGAAGCTTTCCATACAAATGCACATACACACCGCTGAATTTCATGATGTCTTCTAATCCTTCATAAATGGCCAATCCTTCATAACCAAAGTCACCAAGTAAATTGATCATTACGCCGGGTTTTACCATAGCGGTATCTCCTAATGGTAAATTTAAGATAGCACGCCAATGTTGTTCAAATTGAGAAATGATGTTAGCCTCAATGGTATGATGACCACTATTATGAACACGTGGTGCGATCTCATTCACCAAAACTTTACCATCTTTAGTTAAAAATAATTCAACCGCTAAAATGCCCACCAATTCAAGTTTTTCAATGATCTGGGTGGCTATTGAAACAGCTTCTTTTTCTACTTTTTTAGTGATGTTAGCCGGACTAAATAAAAACTCAACTAGGTTAGCTTGCGAATTAAATTCACATTCAACCACCGGAAAACATTTTACTTCACCATTTTTATTTCGTGCAACAACAACCGATAATTCTTTATCAAAATCTACCAAACGCTCTAAAACACTTGGCTCGGTAAAGGCCTTATCTAAATGATGCGGCGATACTAATTTTACAACACCTTTTCCATCATAACCACCCTTACGCAATTTTTGAAAGAAAGGAAAGAAATCGGCATACTTTACAATTTGCTCTTTGCTTTCGGTTAAAAAGAAATCGGGACTAGGAATGTTATTGCGTTGATAGAACATTTTTTGCAATCCTTTATCCTGTATCAATTCAATGATATGAGGTTGCGGATATACCATCTTGCCTTCTTGTTCCAGTTTCTTGAGTGCTTCAACATTTACATTCTCAATTTCAATGGTAATAAGGTCTTTATCTTTTCCAAATTTGTAAACGGTATCGTAATCCGTTAAGCTGCCATTGGTAAAGTTTTTAACTAAATGTTTACATGGCGCGTTCTTATCCGGATCTAAAATAGAGATATTTAGATTGTAATTAATGGCATTTTGAATAAGCATGCGGCCTAACTGGCCCCCGCCTAAAATACCAATGTTTAATTCTTGTATTGATTTTGGAAACATATTGCGCTTACAAAGTAAATAAAAATAAAACAATTTGGTATCTTTATAACATGATTAAATTGAAATTGCTCGCACTATTTATTGCTTTTGTATTAAGCGGTACACTTCTGGCACAATCAGAAAAAGGTTGTGGATTTTTGGATGCACAAAATGCAGCCCGCAAATTTTTCCCGGATTACGATAAAAATCTAAAGAAACTTGAAGAACAAAATTTTGTGATCCAAGGCAAACAGTCGGCCGCTACGCTTACCATACCGGTTGTGTTTCATATTTTGCATTTAAATGGCAGTGAAAATATTTCTGATGCGCAAATTCAAAGTGCCATGAGTATCTTAAATCAGGATTTCAGGAAATTGAACAGCGATACATCTCAAATTGTTAGTCAGTTTAAAAGTTTAGCAGCCGATTGTAATATCGAATTTAAATTAGCGAATCGTGATCCGGATGGCAAATGTACCAACGGTATAACGCGTCATTTTGATGCAAAAACAAACTGGACGGTTGATCCATCTTACTACGTTTATACATGGCCGCCAAGTAAATATTTGAATGTGTATGTTGTTAAAACAATGCAAAGTGGAGCGGCGGGCTACACCTATCTTCCCGGTACAGTGCCGCCATCTATCGACGCGATTGTGATCTTACATAATTATGTTGGGAAAATTGGAACAGGAAATAATTTTGGTTCACGTTCGTTAACGCATGAGGTAGGGCATTGGTTGGGTTTGAGTCATATTTGGGGTAACACTAATAATCCGGGTGTTGCTTGTGGCGATGATGGTGTAAGCGATACGCCAATTACAAAAGGACACAGCAACTGTAACTTAGCAAATGCCATCAGTTGCACGCCAAATGTTGTTGAAAATATTCAAAATTACATGGAGTATTCATTTTGTTCACGCATGTATACCATTGGCCAATCAAACCGAATGAACGGCATATTGGCCAGTACTGTAGCCGATAGAAATATATTGGTTAGTGCCTCAAATATGACAGCAACCGGTATAGTAAATCCTAATTACAACTGTGCACCAAAGGCTGATTTTGTTTCTATGGTTCCGTTCGCTTGCGAAAGTAACACCATTGCCTTTACAGATCATAGTTATAACGGAACTGTAAATAATTGGTTTTGGAGTTCGCCTGCTGCGCAAAATACATCAACATTACAAAATGGTGTTTTAACCTTTACAGCTTCTGGTTTGCAGCCGGTAAAATTAAAAGTTGGCAATGGTAATGGAAACGACTCAACAACAAAAGTGAATTACGTTACGGTATTGGCGTCAAATGGCGCATCTGTAAATGTTGCGCAAGGATTTGAAAATGTTACTTATCCGAACGATCAGTGGATCGCATCCATTCCGCAATACGGCGGAACCTTTGTGCAAACCGCAACCGTTGGTGCTAATAGTTCAAAGTGCATGTATGTAAATAATTACCTTGATAACCCAAATCAACCGATTAATTTATATTCGCCACTATATAACTTAGGTACTGTAACAGGTGCGCAATTAACCTTTAAGTATGCCTATGCGCAACAATCGGGTAATAATGATATGTTGCGGATATACGCAAGCGGCAATTGTGGCACAACCTGGAATATGATATACAATCAATCGGGTTCAAATTTGGCTACTGCACCTTCAAATGGAAGTCAGGCATTTATGAACCCATCTGCTAGCGAATGGAAAAGCGAAATGATCAGCATGTCGCCTTATCAAGGTCAGTCAGCAGTTTATGTTCGATTTGAATTTACATCAGATCCGAGTGGTCCCGGTAATAATTTCTTCCTAGATGATATCAATCTATCAGGCGTAGTAGGATTAAATGAAATTCAAAGCAATTTAAAACAATGTGAGCTGTTTCCAAACCCAACATCAAAGTGGTTCACAATACGTTCGGGCAATACGCCAATTGAGAGAATTGAACTAATGGACATGACCGGAAAAACAATTCGTACAGTTGAAAACGTTAACGCCAATGAATATCAATTTGAAACAGTAAGTATGTTAGAAGGGATGTATTTTGTAAAAGTGCTTGTGAATGGAAAAAGTGAGTTTTACAAACTGATCATTGAATAAAATAAAGTTCAATGCGAAGCTAATAAGCGTTTAAATTTTTATCTTTAATGCCTGTTATTTGTATGGGATGTAACAAGCAAATAACATTTTAAAATTGATCACATGAAAATTTCATATAACTGGCTTAAAAGCCTTATAAATATTGATAAAACAGCAGAAGAGGTAGCTGTGCTTTTAACGGATGCCGGATTAGAAGTTGAGGGAATTGAAACCTTTGAGAGCATTAAAGGCGGATTAGAAGGCGTGGTGATCGGGTATGTAGTTTCATGTGAAAAGCATCCGGATGCAGATAGATTAAGCTTAACAAAGGTTGATGTTGGAGGTGCCGAGCCTTTGTCGATCGTTTGTGGCGCACCGAATGTAGCAGCCGGACAAAAAGTTGTAGTTGCAACGTTAGGTTGTAAATTATATCCGTCGGAAGGTGATCCTATTGAAATAAAAAAATCAAAGATACGTGGAGCTGTTAGTGAAGGAATGATATGTGCGGAAGATGAGATCGGTATTGGTAAAAGTCATGCCGGTATAATGATATTACCTGATGATGTAAAAGTTGGTTCGCCAGCGGCAGATTATTTTAAAGTTGAAAAAGACTGTGTATTAGAAATTGGTTTAACGCCAAACAGAAGTGATGCAGCTTCGCATTACGGTGTAGCGCGCGATCTGGCAGCAATACTAAATGTGAAAACAAATTCAAGTGAGTTTGAAGCCAATTTAATTGGATTAACCGTACTGCCTGATGCAACCAATTTAAATAAAGTTGAAATAGAAATTAAAAATTCAGACGCTTGTAAACGTTATACAGGATTAGTGATCAGTGGAGTGGAAGTAAAGGAAAGTCCGGATTGGTTAAAGCATCGTTTGCAAGCAATAGGATTACGATCAATAAATAACATTGTTGATATCACCAATTTTGTGTTACACGAAACCGGACAGCCGCTTCACGCCTTTGATTTGGAGCAGGTGAAGGGTAACAAGGTAATTGTGGATGTTGCAAAAGAGGGAACAAAATTCAAAACATTGGATGGTGTTGAACGCACGTTGAAAGGAAATGATCTAATGATCAATAATGCTTCTGAGCCAATGTGTATTGCAGGAGTTTTTGGCGGAGAGAAAAGCGGTGTAAGTGAAAGTACAACATCGGTGTTTTTAGAAAGCGCTTATTTTGATGCAGGATATGTAAGAAGAACAGCTAAGGCACATGGATTAAAAACAGATGCTTCTTTCCGTTTTGAAAGAGGTACCGATCCGGAAATGACGGTAAACGCCATTACGCGTGCTGCAAACTTGATCATGCAATTGGCGGGTGGTACAGTAAGCATGGGTATTACAGATATTTATCCGGAGAAGTTAGAACCAAATAAAGTAGCATTCTCTTATAACTATTGTAACGATCTGATTGGAAAGAATATTGATAAGCAGGTTGTGAAAAATATTATCACATCGTTGGGGATGATCATTGAGACCGAAGGTGCGGATGGCTTGTTGTTACAGGTGCCGCGTTACAAAACTGATGTAACCCGAGCAGCGGATGTGGTGGAAGAAGTAATGCGTATTTATGGTTACAACAATGTAGAGATCTCAAAGGATATTAAATACACGGCTTTTAACGAAGAAAAGAATTACGATCGATTATTAGAGGAAAAATTAGGCAACTTTTTAGTGGCGAATGGTTTTAACGAAGCCATGAGTTTATCACTAACAAAAGATACCTATCATGCAAACACTGATGATCTTGTTCATGTGGTAAATCCCTTGAGCAGCGATCTGAATGTAATGCGCGGAGAATTGTTGTTTGGTGGGTTAGAAGCTGTGAGTTATAATATCAACCGTAAGCAGGCTAATTTAAAGTTTTACGAGATCGGCAAGGTTTATCATGTTGATCATAACAAAGAATTTAAATACGTTGAAGATAAACAGTTGGCATTGTTTGTAACAGGTAATGCGTTTAACGAAAATCATTACGGTTTAAATGCCGGTGTAGATCTGTATCATTTAAAATCGGTGGTAGAGAATTTGCTGAAGGTAATTGGAATAACAAACATTACCAGTGAAGAAAGTTCGAACCCGAATTTAGAATATGGTTTATCATTTATCTTAAATAAAAATTCAATTGTTGAATTTGGTTGTGTGTCAAAAGCCATGTTGAATAAATTTGATATTAAGCAAAATGTGTTTTATGCACAGTTCAATTGGTCGGCATTAGTGAAAGCATACAAGAAATTAAAAGTACAATTTACGCCTTTACCTTTGTATCCGAGTGTTCGAAGAGACCTGGCGATGCTATTGGATAAAACAGTTAAGTATGAGCAATTACGTACTTTGGCATTAAATACCGAGCGTAAGCTTTTAAAGGAAGTGAATTTGTTTGATGTATATGAAGGGGAGAAGTTAGGAAATAAAAAATCCTATGCCTTAAGCTTTACACTGCAAAGTGACGAAGCCACGCTTACAGATAAGCAAATTGAAAAGGTGATGGAAAAACTCATCAGTTCATATAAAGAAACCTTTGGCGCAGAGCTTCGATAAGTTTTTAGCCACGAATTTTACTAATTTTTCTAATCTATGTTTCTAGAAAGTAATTTAGCTGATCTAAATGAAGATTGGTGTTTATTCGTATCCGCGGCGGCGGGTTAGTGGCTTAAATATCAATAGAAAGCAAACAGCACAGATCTAAATGACCAGTTAGATGTCGTTTATACCCATGCTGTTTGCAGCTTTATCAACTTCTTAAGTAATTAACGTAGCCCAGCGATTCGCTTGTTTTTACTTCTAAATTTTTACTGAAGTTTAAAATGTTATTGATACAAAAATCAGATGGCTCATCTGCTTTTTGGTTGTCATTAAATAAAAGGGCTTTTAGCTCTTTTTCTTCGTTTGTAAAATTTAATGTATCAAATTCAAGAGTAAAGGTTTTTTGCATAGGCAAATTGTTGTGTTTTTAGTGGTTAGTTATTCTTATAACGCACGAACATTATATTTATTGTATAAGGGGAATAAAAACCAAAAACCCCGCTTTTGGCGGGGTTTTGGAACAAAAACTAACCTATGTTTTTATTCTTTGATGAACTTACCTTTTTCAAGTGTACTACCGTGGTTAATTTGCATAAAATATACCCCGTTAGTTAATTCATCAATATTAAGTTCCAAGGTGTTTGAACCTGTAGTTAATACTTTAGAGTTTGTGCTTACTAACTTACCATTTGCATCAAAAATTTGGATGATTGCCAACTCATCATTATTTGCAACAACTGTTGCTTTGATATTTGAATTAGCAGGATTTGGGAAAATAGATGCTACAGCATTATTTAAAGCTAAAGTTTTGATGTTAGTTGTAACTAATGCCGGTAATTGCACCAGGTTACCACCCGAAGGTAAAGCAGCCCATAATCCAAATGCAGCACCATTACTATTATTTGCCGGCGTTAAAAAGCCCGAAGCTAAAACCGTTAAGGCATTACCTGTAGTACCAAGTGTGTTTAAAGGCGCTACGTAACTTGCCACAGTTGCTGTACCTGCCACATTAGTTACATGTAGGGTGTAGTTACCTGCCGGCGTGCTTGAAGGTAATTGTAAATAGCCTGCACCATTAAATGTGCCATAAGCCATATTTGCAACAACAGTTGCAGGTGTTGGCGTTAAAACGTTAACCGCAGGTGCATCTGTTGCGCCATGAAATACCAACACATCTGTATCTGTAGTGATGTTGGTTGATTTTTCTCTTACAGTAGCGTTGGCAATCAAATTAAATGGCGCCATCATCGAGCTAGGGTTATATCCAACCGGACTAACAATACCACTTGCAATAAGCTGATATTTTGAACTTGCTGAAAGATTATAAGTGAAATTAGCAATAGCTTGAGACACGTTTGTGCTTGTTGCTGGAGCAATTGATAAGGTTACATTTTCTGCTGTTGGTACATCTATGTATGGAGATGCTGATCTGAACGCAAAATTATCAATTAATAAAACTGCGTTAGTACCAGTAGTAGCCGATTTAAAATATACATCTACAGTTGATGCAAGCGCATCTGCACAGTTGTGGATAGCTTGTAAACGAGTAGAGGAGATTGTTGAAGTTGGTAAAGGTAATAATGATCCACCAGTTGCAGATGCAACATATAAACCAAATGCCGGACCATTACTGTTGTTTGCCGGGTTTAAAAAACCACTTGCAATAACTGATAACGCAGCACCTCCAAGACTTAACGAACTTAATGGCGCGCTGTATTCAGCAACTACATTACTATTATATTGATCTCTAACTTGGATCTTATAATTTGCAGTTGGTAAATTCAAATATCCTGCAAAAGCTCCGTAAGGCGCGTTATTCACTAAAATATTCGGGATCACCGGATTTGTTCCTGTGAAAGGCGCTACAATATCAACTATCGGCGCATCTGTGCTACCGTGGTGTACAAGTAAACTTGTTGTTGTGCCATTAGGTGCCGCTGCTAAACCTGCAGTATAGGTGTTTAATGTAAAAGGAGTAACGGTGTTACTTGGTGTGTAACCGGTAGGACTAACAATTCCATCAGCAACAACAATGTTTCTGCTGTTTGAAGCAAAATTCACGGTAAATGTTGCAATTGATTGGCTTGAAGATGTACTTGTACCAGGAGCAATACCAACAACAATGTTAGTGTTTGATGGTACTGTGAAAGTAGGTGTTGCAAATCGGAATTGTAAATTATTTGCAATAAGGGTTGTACCTGCATAAATATCAACGGTGTTTGCTGCGGCATCTGCACAGTTGTGAATAATTTGCAAGTTTGCTGTTTGCGCTTGTGTTTGGCCGATATAGCTAAACATTAGTGCCGTAATTAAAGTAGTGATTTTTTTCATATGTTGTTAAGTTTATATATGATACAACACGCTTTATCCTAATTTGTTTAATAAAAATCCATATATTGTTAAACAAAAATCATAATGTATTGAAATTCATTACTTTATTAAAACCAAAAACCCCGCTTTTGGCGGGGTTTTGGCTCTCAAAAAACCAAAAACCTTGGCGAGGTTTTTAGTTTCCCTTTGGTTAACTCGTAACCTTGGGAGTATTGCTAGGAGGTAAATTATTTACCGTCCATTTTGTTTTTTAGGTCGCTTAATGCAGAGATATCACCTAAAGTGGTTTTCTCAACATTATCTTTCACCTTTTTCACAGCTTTCTTAGTGTCTTCCGACTCAGCTTTCTTAGTTGCCTTATCAGCTTTCTTAGCTTCTTCTTTCACTTCTTCGTGTAAACGAGCGTGAGAAACTACGATACGCTTAGCATCTTTACTGAATTCGATCACTTTAAAGTCAGCTACATCTTCAGCTTTTAAGTTACCACCTTCAGCTTTAGCTAAGTGACGAGCAGGGCAGAAGCCTTCAACGCCATAAGTTAAGCCAATTGTAGCACCTTTATCATTCACATTCATTACAGTTCCTTGGTGAATTGAATCAATTGTAAATACTGTTTCAAATACATCCCATGGATTCTCTTCTAATTGTTTATGGCCTAAGCTTAAACGACGGTTCTCACCATCAATTTCCAATACCACAACTTCCATCTTCTCTCCAACTTTACAGAATTCACTTGGATGTTTGATCTTTTTGCTCCATGAAAGATCTGAGATATGAACTAAACCATCAACACCTTCTTCTAATTCAACAAATACACCAAAGTTAGTGAAGTTGCGAACAGTACCTGAATGCTTACTGCCTTTAGCATATTTCTCCATGATCATATTCCAAGGATCAGGAGTTAATTGTTTCATACCTAAGCTCATCTTGCGCTCTTCACGATCTAAAGTTAAAACTACTGCTTCAACTTCATCACCGATCTTAACGAATTCCTGAGCACTACGTAAATGCTGACTCCAGCTCATTTCACTTACGTGAATTAAACCTTCAACACCTGCAGCGATCTCGATAAATGCACCGTAATCATTGATCACAACTACTTTACCTTTTACTTTATCACCAACTTTTAACTCAGTGTTTAACGCTTCCCAAGGGTGCGGCGTTAATTGTTTTAAACCTAAAGCAATACGTTTTTTGTCGTCATCAAACTCAAGAATTACAACTTGAATTTGTTGATCTAACTTAACGATCTCTTCAGGGTGATTGATACGACCCCATGATAAATCAGTAATGTGGATCAATCCATCAACACCACCTAAGTCAACAAACACACCATAAGACGTGATGTTCTTAACTGTTCCTTCTAATACCTGACCTTTTTCTAATTTAGAGATGATATCACGTTTTTGGTTCTCGATCTCAGCTTCAATTAACGCTTTGTGAGAAACAACTACGTTCTTGTATTCATTGTTGATCTTAACAACTTTGAATTCCATTGTTTTACCAACGTAAATGTCGTAATCACGAATTGGTTTCACATCAATTTGTGAACCTGGTAAAAATGCTTCGATACCAAATACATCTACGATCAAACCACCTTTAGTTCTGCACTTAACAAAACCTTTGATGATCTCATCTGTATTAAGAGCTTCATTAACACGATCCCAACTTTTGTTAGCACGCGCTTTTTTGTGTGATAATACTAACTGACCATTTGGGTCTTCAGCTGTCTCAACAAAAACTTCAATTCTGTCTCCAACTTTCAAATCTGGATTGTAACGGAATTCTGACAAAGGAACAACGCCATCTGATTTGTAATTAATGTTTACAACTACTTCACGGTTGTTCTTTGCAACAACAACACCTTCTAAAATTTGAAGGTCTGCAATTGTGCTTAAAGATTTGCCATATAGCTCATCTAATTTGGTTCTTTCTTCAGCACCGTAATTGTTTTGTTTTTTTCCAATCGAATTCCAATCGAAATCCGGATTTCCTACTAAGGCTTTATCTGCCATTTTATTAATAATTGTATCAAATTTTATAAGGGAAAATTTGAGAGGTTTTACAATTTATTTTTTTCCGCTTCAACCCTTATTTAAAACGGGCTACAAATATAAGATTTTTCTTGGGAAGGTGATGTTAAATAATGATTAAAATATTAATTTTTAAATATTGATAATCAAATAGTTAATTATTTTGATTTGTAGCTTTTGTAGTGTAGATTTGTACCATACATGTTAAAGATTTCAACCCAAAATATTGAGATTTCGGTGCGTGCGGCATACTTGTCTGAACACAGTATCCCAAAGGAAAATCATTTCTTTTATGTGTATTTTATTACCATTGAAAATAAAGGTACTCACCCAGTACAATTAATGAGCAGGCATTGGGATATTTTTGATAGCAATGGTGAGAAGCGCAGTGTTGATGGAGAAGGCGTTGTTGGTGAAACACCTATTATTGAGCCGGGCGAAAAATACGAGTATAACAGCGGTTGTAATTTAGTAACTGATATGGGTTATATGAAAGGCTATTATAACATGAAGCGCTTGCTTGATGATTCGGAATTTAAAGCCACTATTCCTCAGTTCGATCTGATCGTTCCTGCGAAAATGAATTGATAGTTCATGTTTTTTCCTTAACGTATTCAAAAAAAAAAGATCCGGCGTTAACCGGACCTTTTGGAATTTACTCTAGAAAAATTAATTCTAATAATTATATATTATGCTAATTTTACGTTAACTGCGTTAATTCCTTTTTTGCCTTCTTGCGTTTCAAAAACAACAGAATCGTTTTCTTTGATCTTGTCGATTAAACCAGTAGCATGTACGAAGATCTCTTGACCTCCATCTTCTTTAATAAATCCGAAGCCTTTTGTCTCATTAAAAAACTTCACTGTACCTTTTTTCATTTTTATTTTAATTAAGTATTATAGGCCCAAAGTTACCATTATTTGTTTATTAAACAAATTAAATGGCTTTAATTTCAGGCCATTAACTCAATTTAATTAATCTTAATGTAATTAAGCGTTTTTGTACATTACGTCCTTAATGGCTTTAACTGTGCGAGCCACATTAGGTAAGCTTGCATCAATTAGAGTAGGAGCATAAGGTAAAGGTGTATCCGCTGTTGTTACACGCAAAACCGGCGCATCCAAATAATCAAACGCATCCTTTTGTACCTTAAATGCAATTTCGCTTGATATACTTGCTAATGGCCAAGCCTCTTCAACAACAACCAAACGATTTGTTTTCTTAACAGATTCAATTACGGTATTGTAATCAATAGGGCGAACTGTTCTTAGGTCGATCAATTCAACACTGATCCCTTCTTTCTCTAATTCTAAAGCCGCAGCCATAGCCACTTTCATGATCTTTCCAAATGAAACAACCGTTACATCTGTACCTTGTTTTTTGATATCGGCAACGCCAATTGGAATTAAATATTCTTCTTCAGGTATCTCTCCTTTATCGCCATACATTTGCTCACTTTCCATGAAAATTACAGGATCGTTATCACGAATAGCGCTTTTCAATAATCCTTTTGCATCGTATGGATTGCTAGGAACAACCACCTTTAAGCCCGGGCAATTTGCATACCAGTTCTCAAACGCTTGTGAGTGTTGTGAACTTAACATACCTGCACTGGCAGTAGGGCCGCGGAATACAATAGGAACGTTGTACTGACCGCCACTCATGCTATACATTTTAGCAGCGCTGTTTATCACTTGGTCGATAGCAACCAAGCTAAAGTTAAAGGTCATAAATTCAATGATAGGGCGTAAACCGTTTGTAGCCGCACCAACGCCAATACCGGCAAAACCAAGCTCAGCAATAGGAGTATCAATAACGCGTTTTGCACCAAATTCAGCCAACATGCCTTTACTTACTTTGTAAGCTCCGTTGTACTCGGCAACTTCTTCACCCATTAAAAACACTTTTTCGTCACGGCGCATTTCTTCGCTCATGGCTTCACGTAAGGCTTCTCTGAATTCTACTGTTTTCATTTTATATAAAATAATTTAAAATAAATTGCTATTTAATTGAGCCTGCAAAGTACATAATATTTTGTTATGAAACAATACAGAAATGGTCCTTAAAATTGGTGCTAAAAAGTGGGTAAACTACTTGTTTTTACTGGTTTTGAGCAGTTTTTTGTAAAGGGCATCCATGTCGCTAACCAGGCGTGTATAACTAAAGTTTTCCTGAGCAAATGAAATGCCTGATCTAGCCTGATCGTTGAGTGTTTTAAAATTAAGCGCTGCTTTTTCTAATAGCTGCTTAAACTCCATATTGTTTTCGGCAATAAAGCCACAACCATCTTTTAAAATATCCTTTACACCACCAACATTGGTTGTTACAATAAATTTTCCGGCAGCCTGGGCCTCTATCAAACTAACAGGCGTGCCTTCGTTCTTTGAAGATAAAGCAACAATGTCAAGTCCGCTTAACACCACATCAACCTCTTTTTGCCAACCTATGAACTGAAAGGTTGCATTTGGATCTTCGCCAAAACTGTATTTTAATAGTTTTTGTTGTAGATAATTCTTTAAATGTTCGCGTGTTTCGCCATCGCCAACTATAATGGCTTTTATGGGAAGATCATTGTTCTTTTGTATGTGTTCAATGGCATCCATAAAAAGTTCGTGGTGCTTGATGGGCGCCAAACGGCCAATGATGCCAATGGCTAGTTCATTATCGTTTATGTGGTAAGTTGATCGGAATTGGTTTCGTTTTTCTGTGGTGTTCTCACTGAATTTTTTAAGATCAAAGCCTAAAGGAATAATATGGGTTTGCTCATCCTTACAGATATGAAATTCATTCACCAATTCGTTTTTTTGTTTTTTACTGATGGCCACAATGGCATTACTTCTTTTTGCCAAATAACGTTCAATGGTTTTATAGAAAAGCGTTTTTAATTTGCCAAAATAGCTGTGAAAAACATGACCGTGAAAAGTGTGCACAATAATTGGAACACCGCATGATATGGCTGCTAAACGCCCAATGGCACCAGCTTTGCTGGCATGCGTGTGTACAATATCGGGTTTAAATTCGGTAATTATTTTTTTGATCTCTTTATATGCCAAGCGATCTTTTTTCAGATCAATTTCACGATTTAAACTTTCAATAATTATTGGTTTTAATCCTAATGAATCGGTAATGTGTAACGAAGATGTTTCGCCTTCTTCCTCAGGCCCGCCAATTAAAAGCGTTTCGTATTCTGCAGGAAGATGCTTTGTTAAATAGGCAACGTTGTATGTTGGTCCGCCTAAATTAAAACGGTTTATGATGCGTAAAACTTTAGGCATGTTTTATAAAATGATTGTTTTGCAAATACCAGTTTTGAAACACGATCAGGGCCCAAACCTTTGCAGCACTGTCGCCGGGTTTATTCGAAAAAAGTTGCTTCTTCAATTTTTCAACTTGCGCATAGTTAAATAATTTCTGATCGCTGATCAATTCTTTACTTAACCATTTTGTTTCGATCTCGTTTTTCAATTCATTATTTAACCATTTCCAAAGCGGCAGTTCAAACCCTTTTTTACTTCTGTTAAAAATTTCTTCCGGCAGCAAGTTTGCAAAGGTTTTTCTTAAAATGATCTTTTGTTCTTGGGTATTTATTTTTTGGTCTGCCTTTAAATTCAAAGCATATTCAACAATGCGGTAATCCAAAAACGGATTTCTGATCTCCAAGCCGTGCTGCATGCTAAATCTATCGGCTTTCACCAGCATATCATCCTTTAAAACGGTTTGAAGGTCAAAAACATCTTCTAACTCAAATGACTTATAAAGCTCATTTACTTTAAAAAGCGAATTAAAATACGATGCATTAACCTTATTTGAAAGCAGGTTGTTAACCTCTTCGTTGGAGGAGATCTGTGCTAAGAAACTTTGTTTTTCGATCGCATTCAAGCTTATTAAATGCTCGAATTTTTTTAATTGCCGAACCTTGTTTTGAATGCTTCCTTGTCGCGATTCGCCAATTGATCCGGCAACCGGAGCAACTATTTTTGCAAAAAATTTGGTTGTAAATTTTCGAGAAAGCATTAAAGCTTTATGTTTATTATATCCTTTAAACAATTCATCTGCGCCATCTCCGCTTAAAGCAACTTTTACGTGTTTTTTGGTGAGTTTGCTGAGGATGTATACATTTAATGCCGACGAATCAGCAAAGGGTTCATCAATATTATTTAAAAACGGATGAATGTTCTCTAAAAAATCGGTATTACTTAATTTAAATTCGTGATGCGCGGAGCCAATATGTTTTGCAACCAGTTGGGCGTATTTTGTCTCGTCAAAAAAAGGTTCATCTTTAAAACCAATACTAAACGTATGCACTTGTTTATGTTGCTTTGCCGCTAATGCCGAAATGATGGACGAATCTACACCACCGCTTAAAAAACAACCAACCGGCACATCGGCATGCAATCGCAGTTTGGTTGAATCATTCAATAGTGTATAGAGGTCATTTGTGCCAGCAGTTTTAGGAACTTCGTACCATTTTACCTTCTCAATTCCTTTTGTTGTAGCTTTTAAAAAATAACCGGGTTCTAACTGTTGAATATTTTTAAAAATGCTTTTGTTTCCGGCACAATAATTCAATCGGAAATAGGTATACAATTGTTCTTCATCTAGCTCCTGCTCACCAACCAATTCAAGTAAAGGCTTTAGTTCGGAGGCAAAAGCAATTTTATTTTTGTCTGCAAAATAATACAGAGGTTTTATGCCTAAACGATCTCTTGCAATAATTAACTCGTTGGTGTTTTGATCGTAAAAAGCCAAAGCAAAAAATCCATTGGTTTTATTTAAAGCTGAGCTTTTTTCTTTTTGTCCCAATAATCCATGCATTACCTCAACATCGCCAGATGAAGCAATGTTGGTTAATTCGTTTTTAATATTTAGGTAATTAAATAATTCGCCATTGAAACAAAGGTGTTGGTTGTTCTTACTAAATGGCTGATTACTGGCGTTTGAAACATCTAATATACTCAATCGGGCATGGTATAAAATGCAATTTGGTGAGCCAAAGTAGTTTTGAAAATCGGGTCCTCGGTGTTTTAACTTTTCGAGTACACGTTGATGGTCATTAAACTTTTTATGATCATTACCTTCAAAATAAAATATACCGCCAATTCCGCACATAATGTGTAAAAATAAACTGTTTGACTTTAATAAAAAATAATTATTTTAGGTGTTTGTAACTTGAAGTTTAAAATTTACATATTCGGTCTGTTTTTTACCTTGTTGGCGGTTATCACGCAGGCACAAAATTTAGTATTTAGGCACATTACAAGTGATAATGGTTTAACAACGAACTTAATAAACTGTATCTATCAGGATAATAAAGGCTTCATGTGGTTTGGTACCCAGGAAGGTTTGAACCGATATAGTGGATATGATATTAAAAAATACAAGAACGAGCCCAACAATAAAAACTCGCTTTCAAACCCGGAGGTAAATTGTTTTTTGGAATTAAAAGGAAACGTAATGGTTATAGGAACACCGGCGGGTTTCAATTTCCTTAAACTTACCAACGATAGTATAAAACGGGTATTGTATAAGAAGATCGACGATTTTCCAAAGGAAAACTACATCAATACCATCAAGCAAATTGATGATTTTCAGTTGGCATTAGGCACAAACAATGGTATTCTGATCTATAACTTAGGTTCAAAAAACATTGAGTTAGTTAAATTTAATATTGAAGAAGAGGTAACCGTAAAAGATATTCTGGTTGATGGAGATAGGCTCTTAATTGCTACAGCGAAGAAGGGTTTATGGACCTATCAGTTAAAAACTAAAAAACTTTCGAGGGTAACATTTATTGACGATATGAAAATTGCCACCGGTGAAAACCCGTTGGAGAAGATAAATAAATTAAGTGTTTATGCAGGTAAATTATATTTAGCCACAAATGGTTCGGGTGTTATTAGGGTTGATCTAGAGAATTTTGAAGTTGAAAAACAAATCAGATTAAAAGACAAAAAAAGTGACAGAAATTACATTAAAGATTTTGTGATCAAACAAAATAAAATTTATTGCGGTACCGGTAGTGGATTTGTGATCTATAACATTTTAAGTGGCGATACAACAGTTTATTTGCGAAACACGGAAGATATAACCACTTTAAATGACCACAACATTAATGCCGTTTACCTTGATAACAGCGAAAATATTTGGATTGGAACAACAGTTGGAGGAATTAATGTGGCATTTAAAAGTTCCGAAAAATTTAATGCTATTGCCAGGTATAAGCAAACAAACTTTAAAAATTTATTCTTAACACATCAAGATCGTGAAGGCAATGTGTGGGTGAGTGGCGATAATCAGTTGAATATGTTGCCTCGAAACAGTAATCAGTTTAAAAACTATAACCATGTTGTTGGAAAATTTGATGCATTATGCATGTATCAGGAAAGTAGCAAAATATACTGGATAGGCACCTACGGTGATGGATTGAAACGCTATGATATCTCCACCAATAAATTAACTGAATATTTCTCAAATGAATTGGGTGGCACCATTTTGTCGGTCATAAGAGTAGATGATTATTTGCTGATTGCCTCTTACGGCGATGGTTTATACACGGTGAACTTAAAAACTGATGAGCGATTAAGGTTTGAAACGCATGAAGGGCTCGATAATCTCAATTTAACCAAAGTATTTTGCGATAAGAATAAAACACTTTGGATATTAACGGATGGTGGTGGAGTATACAACATTGAAAATTTCACCAAAACAAACTTTAAACTGAAGATCATAAAACATTATGTTTCGAGTTCAAGCGAAACCACCTTGCCTTCGGATGTGGTTTATGCCATGAATCAGGATAACAACGGAAATATTTGGTTTGGTACTAATAGTGGCTTAGCTAGATATGACGGAAAAGCTTTCAGGAACTTTTATGAAGGTGATGGATTGGCCAACACGTTTATTTATTCCATTTTAAAAGACAGCACCAGTAAATTTTGGATGAGCACCAATAAAGGGATCACTTCATTCAATCCAACAGAAGGAAATAAACCTTTTTTTAAGAATTACACCAAAAAAGATGGTTTGGCAAATACCGAACATAATATTGGCGCCGCATGCATGGCTGAATCGGGTAATATTTTATTTGGCGGACCAAATGGTTACAATATATTCAGACCAAGTCAAATAAAGGACAATTTGCATGTACCGCCGGTTTATGTGATCAGTTACAAGCGCTCGGGTAAAGATATGCCTATAGATTCTAATTTAATATTTAAGAAATATTTAAAATTAAGTTGGAGAGAGAATTTCTTTCAAATGGAGGTTGTTGCGCTTGATTACGTTGACCCTGATAAGAATTTATTTAAATACAAACTGGAAGGTTATGATGCTGATTGGTCTGAACCCACAACTGTACGATACATTTCTTATACCGAATTGCCCGGAGGAAATTATACCTTAAAAATTAAAGCGAGCAATAGTGACGGTATTTGGAATGAAAATGCCTACGAATTAAAAATTACCATTGTTCCGCCATTTTGGAAAACAACCTGGTTCTATATAATCGTAATTATTGTGGGCACGGCTCTGGTAGTGCTATACACCCAATGGCGAACAAAGCAGATCAAAAAAGAAAATAAGGTTTTGGAGAACAAAGTTGCCGAAAGAACAAAAGAATTAGCGGAAAAGAATAAGGATATCACCAGCAGTATTGAGTATGCCAAACGTATACAGGAAGCAATTTTACCATCAAAAGATTATATCTACTCAAAACTTAAAAGCGCGTTTATTTTATATAAACCGAAGGATATTGTAAGTGGCGATTTTTATTGGTTTGGAGAAAAGAATGGCTGGAAAATATTTGCAGTGGTTGATTGTACCGGACATGGCGTTCCTGGAGCATTTATGAGTATGATCGGGCATAATTTAATGCACCAGATCATCCAGGAAAAAGGTATCACAAACCCGGGTGAAATATTAAATGCCTTGCATAAAGGTGTTCAGTCGGCATTACGCCAAGGAAATAACGAGATCAATACCAATGATGGAATGGATGTTTCGATCATTTCTATAAATGATAGTACAAAAACATGTTTATGGGCGGGCGCCAACAGGCCATTGGTAATTGTTTACGAAGACGGAGAATTTGCAAAAATAGATGGAAATAAATACCCAATAGGAGGTGCGCAAATGGGATTGAATCGCGAATTCACAACCCACACGGTTAATTTACCTAAAGCGGCAATGGCGTACTTATCTTCAGATGGTTATGCCGATCAGTTTGGAGGTAATATGGGTAAAAAGTTCATGGTACGCAGGTATTATGATCTGTTAATGCAAATACATTTAAAAGATGTGGAAACCCAACGTCAGTTATTAAATGAGGCTTTTGAGGAATGGCGCAGCGGACATGAACAAATTGATGATGTTTTGGTAGTTGGAGTTGCATTATAAAAAAAAAGTATTATTTTTGTATACATTACTCTTTTAAAATAATTATAAAATTAAAATAAATTTAAAATGAGAACATTTAAATTAATTATACCAGTAATTGCATTTGCCGCATTTACATTTACATCGTGTCATAAAAAAGAAACCGTTGAAGTTGATAACGAAACACAATCTGTTGTTGATAATGCAGTAGCAGAGCAGGAGTTTATGAGTATCATTCCGGCGGTTAATGGCGTTGCCATCAAAACAAAAGGAACCGGTGCAGATAAAGATCGTGTAATGGCTGCTTGCGATTCGTTACGAATTGTTTCTGGTGATACATTATGGAGTGCGCCAAACCACGTTGCGCCAACGTATTCATTATCATTCGGATCTTCAACTTGTTCTCCTATACCTGATGCTAAATTAAGAGAGGGTGTTATTTTTATTACGTTTTTTGGTAAAGCAAAAACATCAGGAAGTAGAATGAAGTTTGTAATGCAAAATTATAAAGCTGCAAATACAGATCCTGCAAAAAAGATCAGTTACATTTGTGATAGTATAGTGGTTCGTACAATTTCTAACGATCCAAACACCGATATCCGTTTGTTTAACGTGAAAATATACAATGGTAAATGTTTAGGCCCAACTAATAACTGGACAACCTTATATTCAACCGATCGCTACATTGAACATAATATGAATAATGATGACGTGAAAATTTGGGGTACATCAAACGGTACAAACCGTGAGGGTCGTAAATTTAACGTAACAGTAGATCAGGCAACACCATTAACAAAGCATGCAAATTGCCAATTTATCTCTTTTGGAATATTAAAATTAACACCTGAAGGTTTCAAAGAAAGAACAGTTGATTACACAAGTGGAAAAGGTGTTGATACTTGCGATGATGATGCAACATTCTCAGTAAACGGAAACACGATCGCGTTTAAATTAAAATGAGACCAATCCAAGAGATTCCTGAATGGTAGAAGTATTTGATATTTATGAGAAAATGGAACGCAATAACATATTGCTTTCATTTAAAGGAGAGGTTACGTCAGATCTATTAACATCCATTCTTCAGATCATGGAGAATAAAATGGATGATTTTCAGGAAGAGCCGAAGATGAAAAAGAAGGTATACAATGTTCTTGTTGAATGTCTTCAGAACTTGTATCATCACATGGATGAAATTCCCGATGCCAGAGCAGAAAAACTAAAATCGGCCATTTTCATGATCGGTAAAATTGGCAGCGTTTATACGATATTTACCGGAAACTATATATTAAATGAAAATGTTCCTGGTTTAAGAAACCGTTTAGATAAGGTTAATTCTTTAAACAAAGAAGAATTAAAAAGCTATTACAAAGAAGTACTGAATAATGGCGAAATGTCGCTTAAAGGTGGCGGCGGTTTAGGGATGATTGATATTGCCAGAAAAACAGGTGAAAAAATTGATTATAATTTTTTGGAAATTAACGATAAAATATCTTTCTTTACGCTCAATATAAAAGTAACACAACAACAAAACTAAATTATATTATGGATAATTATAAAATAGAAGGTTCTCCGAAAACGCCATCGATCAGTTTCGATTTAGCTAGCGGTGTATTAGAAATTAAAGGACGCTCGATCCCTGAAAACTCTATTGAATTTTACAAGCCTTTAGTAGATGCTTTAGATAAGTATTCTTCAGCTTCTAAGCCGGCAACTACAGTAAATGTTCAGTTAGAATATTTTAATACATCATCTTCTAAGTGTATCCTAGATGTGTTCAAGAAATTAGAAAGCATTCACAAAGGTGGAAGCGCAGTAACTATCAACTGGCATTATGAAGAAGATGATGAGGATATGTTAGAAGCTGGTGAAGATTACCAAGCGATCATAAACGTACCTTTCAAAATGGTAATGGTTAACGAATAAAATTCGTTTTTAATTCATATTTACCCTCTAAAAACAGATGTTCTTAGAGGGTTTTTTTATTATATTTGTACCTCCTTATTTAAAAAAGAAATATGTCAAAAGTAATCGAGATCTTAGGCTCAAAAGCAGATGGTTTATTGAACCATACTTGCAAAACAATCACTAAAGAATCTATTCATTTACCGGGTTCCGATTTTGTTGATCGCATTTTTCAGATCAGCAACAGAAATCCTCAAGTTTTAAGAAGTTTAAACCAATTATATAATACCGGCCGTTTAAGTAATACCGGATACATGAGTATTTTACCTGTTGATCAGGGAATTGAGCATAGTGCAGGTTCTTCATTTGCGCCAAACCCAATTTATTTTGACAGTGAAAATATTGTGAAATTAGCAATTGAAGGTGGTTGCAATGCCGTAGCATCTACTTACGGTGTTTTAGCTTCTGTATCGCGCAAATATGCTCATAAGATCCCATTCATTGTAAAGATCAATCACAATGAGTTTTTATCTTATCCAAACCGTTTCGATCAAATCATGTTTGGTACAATAAAAGAAGCTTGGAATATGGGTGCAACCGCTGTTGGTGCAACAATTTATTTCGGTTCAAATGAATCGGCACGTCAAATTGTTGAAGTGGCAAAAGCTTTCGAAATGGCTCACGAGTTAGGTATGGCAACTATTTTATGGTGTTATACACGCAACAGCGCGTTTAAAAAAGACGGAATTGATTACCATACAGCTGCCGATCTTTCATCTCAGGCAAATCACTTGGGTGTTACCATTCAGGCAGATATCATCAAACAAAAATTATCAGATAAAAATGGCGGTTACCTTGCAGTTGGTCATGGTAAAACACATCCAAAAGTGTATTCAGAATTAACTACCGATCATCCGATAGACTTATGTCGTTATCAGGTTGCTAATTGTTATATGGGTCGTATGGGCTTAATTAACAGTGGTGGCGAAAGTAAAGGCGCAAGTGATCTGGCTGAAGCTATTGAAACAGCAGTTATCAATAAGCGTGCCGGTGGTCAAGGCTTAATAAGCGGCCGTAAAGCATTCCAAAAACCAATGGGTGAAGGTGTGGCATTATTAAATGCTATACAGGATGTTTATTTAGATAAAACAATTACAATTGCATAAAAACTGAGTTGGTGCATGAGTGATTTTGTGAATTAAAACAAAACACTAATTAACCAATTCAAAAAATAACTAATTGAAATAAAATGGGCTGGTTCAAACGATTAAAAGAAGGTATTACAACAAGTACTACAGAAAAGAAGGAAACACCGGAGGGCTTGTGGTACAAATGTCCTTCATGTAAAAAGATCCATACGGCACAAGATCATTCGTCAAATAAATATGTTTGCTCTGAGTGTGGTCATCATGAGCGAATTTCAAGTAAAGAATATTTTGAGATTATTTTTGATAATAACCAGTTTACCGAATTGCATGAAAATTTAGTGAGTGGCGATCCGCTTGAATTTTCTGACACAAAAAAATATACTGATCGATTAACGGATACCATCAAAAAGACCGGATTAAAGGATGCTTTAAGAAGTGCTTACGGTAAGGTAAATGGCGAAGACCTTGTGATCTGTTGTATGGATTTTGGTTTTATTGGCGGAAGTATGGGAAGTGTAGTAGGAGAGAAGATCGCGCGTTCAATAGATTTTTGTATTAAAACTAGATCACCTTTGCTTATTATTTCAAAAAGTGGTGGGGCACGTATGATGGAAGCTGCATTTTCATTGATGCAAATGGCTAAAACATCAGCAAAATTAAGTCAGTTGGCTCAAAACCAAATTCCTTATATTTCGTTATTAACAGATCCTACAACCGGTGGTGTTACAGCTAGCTACGCTATGTTGGGCGATCTAAACATTGCTGAACCAAACAGTTTGATCGGATTTGCAGGGCCGCGTGTTGTAAAAGAAACAATTGGTAAAGATCTTCCAAAAGGATTTCAAACCGCTGAATTCGTTTTAGAACATGGTTTTGTAGATAAGATCATTCCGAGAACTGAATTAAAGGAGAAGTTAGGCTCTTTACTAAAGATGCTTAAAAACTAACGAAGTAAAATTTACGTAAATTATTTTGTTTAACAGAGAATCAGTTTCGATTCTCTGTTTCTGTTTTTATATTATTATATCTATCTGCTAACCAATATTATATTATAGTTAAAAATTATTTATATTAAATATAAATAAAGAAATTAACAAGATGAATTTAAGATTTTAACGGATGAATTGCTAAATCCATTTGGTTGGGAGTCCAATTTTCTTTAAATTTGCGCAGATTCTGTTTAAAAGGAATTTAAACTAACCAAAATAAAAAATATGAAGAAAAAAGTCCTAATTGTACCGACATTGCTTCTGTCAATGTTCACGTACGCCCAAGACCAAAAGTCAGAAGGGTCACACAGTACTCCATGTCCGAGTGACGATGCAGTTTTAAA
>JBIKKW010000223.1:0-3315 GCA_044360115.1 Bacteroidia bacterium | reverse complement strand
GATCTGTTCCGGTAGTTTATGCTGTTTAGCCAATTCAATCCCTTTTATCACGTGATCAATAATGATCTTGGCGCTCTCTTTTGGCTGCATTTCAACATGCGGATTCATATTGCCACCTTGGTTCTCGGTATAATAACTTGGGTTGAATATTTTCCCAACATCATGGTACATGGCACCTGCCCTAACGAGCAAAGTATTACCGCCAACGTAATAAATGGCTTCTTCCGCCAAATTAGCAACCTGTAATGAATGCTGAAAAGTGCCCGGGATCTGCTGAGAAAGATCTCTTAACAAAGGCTGATTCAGATCACATAACTCCAATAATTTAAAGTCTGATATAAAGCCAAATATCTTTTCACTGATGAAAATAAGTGGCGTAGCCAATAGAACCAAACTTCCACTGATCAAATAAGGTAAATAAGCCGTTAACTTAAAGATCAATTCTTTTGTTCCAAAGCCCAAATTATAAAAAACAAAAATGATGCAATAAAAAAACACAGCGATAATGGCGGCATTTAAAATTTGCTGACGCTTGCGCATTTCAGAAATAGAGAATAAAATGCCGATACCGGTGATCAATTGCATGATCACAAACTCCATCATATCGGGCATAAAAAAACTGCAGGTTAAAACAGCAATTAAATGCGTGAACAAAGCCGTTCTGCTGTCAAAAAAAGCCCGAACCATTATAGGGATAAGCACAAATGGCAAAGCCGAAAGCATTAAGCCATATTTAAAGAAATAATAATTGGCCACGAAAGCGCAAACCAAACACAAATACAAAAAGGCTACCTGCAGATTTTGACCAAAAATAGATTTTCTGAAAAAGAACAGATACATCAATAAGGTAATATTGAGCATGAACATCATGCCCCAACGACCAATAAAAACAGGCGTTGAAATGGTAGCATTGTTTTTTACGGAATGAAAATATTCATTGATGGCTTCACGCTTATCCTTTGTTAACTGCTCACCCTGAACAACCAACTTATCACCCTTACTGAAAACTGTTTTGTATATCGAGATACTTTCATTGAGCGAATTAACATAGGTATCTGTTTTCGCTTGATCAAAATGAATGGAAATATCTAAAAGCTCGAGGTAATTGAAATTAGAATGAACTTTTTCGAATTTGCTCTTCAGTAATTCTGAAGCTTGTTTTAAATTCAGTAATGAGGCGTAATTTGATGGCTCGGCAATATTTGATCTGATCACCAAAATATTCTTACCAATGGCTTCACCTTTCTCCTCAATTATTCCAACCGAATAAATAGAATCCAACAGAACCAAGAGCTCTTCTAACGTGGCTTTGTTTAAAGCAGTGTTTTCGGCTGCTATCTGAAATTTAGTGCTTTTAACTTTTTCATCGAGCACAAAGATCAAAGGCGCATCTTTCAATACATTCTTTTGCTCCTCTTCAATATCTGCTTGTGATTTCTTGATCAACAGATCTTCTTCGATAACAAGATCTTTATATGGCCATATAGCGTCAAATTCATCAACGTTATGAAAATTAACCTGCTTTTTGGGAAGTAAAATGGCGAAAACAAACGATACAACTAAAACCAATCCTAGTTTTAAAAAAAGATTGTGCTTTGATTGTATTCGCGAAAACAAATTCATTGTATGCAAGTTATCAAATGAATGTGCTCACGAATGATCGCAAACAATATGTTTTAAACAATAAGATCTTAAAAATAGATACCGAAAACAACCGGTACCTTATGAATAGAAGGCATTTCGGTTTTTTTCCATTTTTCAACCGAATGCGTTATGATCATTTCATTGGTCTGCGTTAAATTCACACCTAAACACACCAATGTTGTTGAACCCAAACTACCTATTAGCTCCTGAAATAATTGCACATTACGATAAGGTGTTTCAATGAAGTATTGCGCTTGTTTGTGTTTCATAGCCAGGCTTTCGAGTTCTTTTATGCGCTTTGAACGGGCGCCTTTATCAATAGGCAAATAACCATTGAAAGCAAAATTCTGACCATTGAAACCGCTGGCCATCATGGTTAAAACAATTGAACTCGGACCAACCAACGGCACTACTTTTATGCCATGCAAGTGGGCAGCTTTAACAACCTCAGCTCCCGGATCTGCTATACCCGGACAACCGGCATCACTCATTAAACCAACATTGTGGCCGGCTAACAATGGCTTTATGAATTCGGAATAACTTGAAGATTGTGTGTGTTCATTTAACAATGCAATTTCTGCTTCTTGTATAACCGCATAATTGCATTGCTTTAAAAAACGGCGCGCCGTTTTAGCATCTTCCGCAATAAATTGTTTGATGGTTCTGATGATCTCCAAATTGAATTCAGGAATTACCCGATTCATGTTTTCTTCGCCTATTGGCGTGGGAAAAAGATATAAAACACCTTTGCTCATGAACTATCAATACACTTATTTACTCCTGATAATCGTAATAATTTGCCTGATTAGATGCAATGATCCTACTGCGGAAATTTGCAGAAAACTCATCGGCGATCTCATTTATAATTTCCTCTTGATCCAGATCTTCATTATAGATCTCAGACATTTTGAATACAACCACATTAGCTGTTACTTTATCGGCAAAGTTACTTGGCACAAATACGGCCGACCATCTATCCAACCCTTTTTTCGCTTTGATGGTCTTGTAGATATAAAGTTCACCCTGCTCATACTTATTCTTCGAACTTATTTTTTTAACAAACACTAAACTGTCTTTGTTCTTTTCACGCTCATAATTGGTATATGCATTTACCTGATCATAAGATCTTAAAATTGATTCATTGATACTTTTTTGATTATGATAGGTTGTATCAAAAACTTTTGTCAACCCTTCTTTTTCTAATTCACCATAAAAATAGGCTCTGGTGTTAATGTTCTTGCTGAAATATTTTGCCATGGTATCATTTAAAACAATGTTTTGTGTACGAAGCAAAACATACAGCGGCAATGCGATCTGGTCGTTTTTAATTTTATTTAATTTATCAATGAATTGCTTGGCTTTCTCATCGGTTTTATAAAAAGGAGATAAAATAAATGCAAAGTTGATCAGTAAAGGTTGCTTATTTAAATTCACACGGTCTTTTTGCTTTTTATCCTTTATAGCAGCAGATGTGACCATGGTCTCTAAATTCGCTTTGATCATTTCGATGGTTTCTTCCAATAGATTGTTTGCAGAAACGTTTGCATTGGTTTTTGATTTACTTTGCACCGAAGCGTTATAACGACGGAGTTCATCATTCGCATCAGCAATGATATCTGCTTTATTTAAAGTGATCTGTTGAGGCGAAACCAATTTGTTTTTGATGAGCAA
>JBIKKW010000239.1:0-2967 GCA_044360115.1 Bacteroidia bacterium | reverse complement strand
TGTACCAGGAGTGTTGTTGATTGAGCTGATCGCCCAAAACTAAACGGATGGTATGGTGTGTTTTTGACTTCGGCATTTATCACTACAATATTTTACTTCATGCCAATTCCTTTCCCATTTTTTTCGCCAGGAAAATGGCTTTAAACAAACGAGGCATTTTTTTTGAGGGAGATGTTGTTTTTTAACGCCTTTCATTACGTGTTAAACAAACCAGAAAACAATAGGTTTAGATCAAATTTAAGTTGTCCTCTTTTCATTCACATGTTTTATTAAAATACGAGCCGATTCCTTTTTCGCATTACTGCTTCCTTTAATTTCCCAAATACGTTCCAATGCCTTTTTTCTACTCTCCTCTATATCCACAATTGGCAAAGGATAATCTTTACCTATTTCACACTGATAAAGTGTTTGTTCGATGAGCGATAATTTCCAGGGTTCATGGATCAGGTGAGCAGGAATTTCTTTTAACTCAGGGCACCATTTCTTTATGAATTCACCATCGGCATCATGCTCCATTGAATTTTTAATTGGATTGTATACACGAATGGTATTAATGCCCGTAACACCGGCCTGCATTTGAATTTGCGGATAATGAATACCGGGTTCATAATCTAAGAACATGCGCGCCAGTGCATGTAAATGTCGCCAATCTTGCCACAAATTAAATACAAAGAACGACACTAGCATGGCTCTCATTCTGAAGTTAATGTAACCGGTTTCTTTGAGGCAACGTATTCCGGCATCTACCAGCGGAACGCCCGTTTGTCCGCGTTCCCAGGCATCAACAAACTGTTGGTTAAATGGTTTTTCTAACACATCAAACGCTCTGTTGAAGTTTTCAAACTCAATTCGGCAATCGCTTTCAAACTTTTGAATAAAATGGCAGTGCCAGTGCAAACGCGATATAAAATTTGAAAGTGCACGTTTATGTAATGATTGAGGATAAAGGCGCATGGTTTCCTGGTAAACCTGGCGCATGCTGATATTGCCATATGCCAAATAAGGAGATAATCTGCTGCAGCCTTTTCTGCTTAATGAAGGTTTGGAAATATGTTTACTGTAATTCACATAGCGTTCAGTTAAAAAACTTTTTAAGTAACGCCAGGCATTGGATTCGCCGCCCTTTTGAAAGGCATTGTGATCGGAGGTGATAACAGCAGATAAAGGTTGTAGTTTTAATTTTGAAGTTACGTTTTCAGAAGGAATAACAAAGTTAAGTTTCTGCAGATCGGGATCTTTGACAAGAGCGTTCATTCGCTCATCCCATATCTTTTCCCAGTTCGATCTGTTTTTCAACTTCCTCACAACACCGTTGGTATAAGACTCTTTCCATTCAATCCCTTTCCCATCAAAAAATTGTTTCATCCGTTTATCGCGCGCATAGCTCAACGCATTGCCGGTTTCTTCATTTGAGTAAACTGTTTTAATAGTGTATTGCTTGCTCAATTCTTCAAAAACCGCATCGGCAGAGTGATGATAAATGGATACTTTAGCATTAAGCAGATGCATTTGGTTTTGAATGTCTTGCAGCGATTGATAAACAAAACGCCAATGCCTCACATCACTATCATGATGTTGCATCAGTTCCGGCTCAAAAACATAAATAAGCAAACAAGGAAATTGAGATTGAGAAGCGAGATACAATGGCTCATGATCATTCAATCTCAGATCGCGCTTGAACCAAATGATATTTATTTCTCTTTTATTCAATATATTTTAATGAACAATCTTCAGGTGATTTATTTGGTTTAGCATACGTCAGTCGGCTCAAACGAGAAGTTTTATGATAGCTATCCAAACCGGCGCAGGTAATGGTTCCGGCCTTTTCAATATCTACAAAGCCATCAGAGCACAAGCAATTATTTGGGAAATAAACATTCTCAATTTGTCCCACCACAATAATGGTGTTGTTGGTTTTAATATGAATGCGTTCTTGAAAACGCACACCCATCTTTACAATACTTTGTTTTACAAATGGTGCTTTAAAATTATCCTTGTATTCCTCTATTAAACCGGTGGCTTTAAATTCCGATTCATGCTTAGCATAGCGCGCCGAAGTTTGATGTGCTTGTTTGTAAATGTTTTCGTTTATATGATTGATGGTGTAAAAGCCGGTTTGCAGGATGTTTTCGAGGGTATGTCTGTCAACCGAATCCGGACGAGAGATAAAACCAACATAAGGCGGGTTAGCACCAATGTGTATCAAAGAATTAAAAATAGCTAAATTGGTTTGTCCCTTTTGATCTACTGTTCCAATTAAACACACGCTTTTAAATCCGGTTAATGAATTCACAAAAGCCGCACGGTATCGCTGTTCGAGCGACATCATATCTACAAAAGACAAACAACGTTCGGTGGCTGTGGCTATCATATTGTTTTTAATTTTGAAGATCCACCATCTATATGCATGATCTGTCCTGTGATCCAGGTAGATCTATCTGATAATAAAAACTCTGCGGCATTGGCAATATCCTCTGCTGTACCAATGCGTTTTAAAGGATGCATGTTTGCAGAGGCTTGTAGTTTTTCTGGCGTACTAATTAATTTGTTTGCCAAAGGCGTATCGGTTAAAGAAGGCGCAATGCAGTTCACTCTTATTTTTGGTGCGAACTCGGCAGCTAACGAACGGGTTAAACCTTCGAGCAGACGATTGCAATTGCTTTTGATAAGCTTGAATGAATTTAATAGCGCCCAGTGTATTTAATTTAAGGTCTGCCAAAAAATCGGCTTCTTTTAAACCACGCAAAGGTTTTAAATTGATGGAACCCGGACAATACACCAAGCCATCAATTGGCATATCCAATTCAGGAAAAGGTGTTTCGCTTAATACATCGTAAGTATAATGCTGTGTAACATTAACCTTTGGTTGATTACGGGAAATAGAAATTACCTGTTGGCCTTGATCCATTAATAATTTGGCCAAACACGCACCTATTCCCGAACTGGCACCAACTATTACTGTAGTTC
>JBIKKW010000091.1:0-12255 GCA_044360115.1 Bacteroidia bacterium | reverse complement strand
TAAGGCGTATGAATTAATTATTTAGAAACAATTAATTTTTTTGTAAGTGTTCCTTCACTTGTTTTTACCACTACATTGTATGCACCGGTTGCAAACTCAGAAGTATTGATAGTAATTTCACTTGTACCAGCCATAACTTCATCAGTTTTGTTAGTATAAACTACTTTACCTGTTACATCAAAAATATTGATCTCAACAGTTGAACGATCGTTTAATTTAATACCAACTACTGCGTAATCTTTAGCAGGGTTAGGATAAATTCCAATAGAGCTCTCATTAGCAAACTCAACAACACCAACGGTAGAAATTGAACTTGTGAATGCAGAACCTGATTGTAATACTTGATCATTTACATCATCCTGGATCCAAACAATGTACTCATAAGTAAACGTACCAATGTTAGTCCAGAAATTATTACTGCCTTGTGCAGGAGTTCCCGCAGCTACACTTCCATAAGTTAAGCTGTGGTTATAAGATACAGGGATTGGTGTACCATCAGTTGTAGTGATAGGCGTACCAGCAGCAGAGAACATTTTACGCATAGCGTGTTTGTAATCTTTTTGGCTAGTAGAAGCACCAGGGTAGTTGTAGTATGACTGAACTAAAGCTTGGTAAACTCTGATAGGAGAAGCTGTAGGGATAGTAACATAAGGCGTAATAGTTGCGTTAGCTGTTACTGCACCAGCATTAAATGTAATTGTAGGTGTAATGGTAGCATAACCAGGCATAGCTTTTGCAACGTTAATATTAGTTTGGTTACCTGAACCTGGTGTTCCGTTAAATAATACAGTTGGAGCGGCATTTACAGCATAATAATTTCTTCTTGTTAAAACATCAGGGTTGTAACTAGGATCGTTACCAGGTGAAGGCCAGTTAACTTGATACTTAATAGCATTTAAATTGCTACCTGCAATGTTAACGCTATTAGTAGTTAACAATGGATCGAAAGTTGAATTTAAACTAGCACATGGTCCGCAAGTTGATGAAGTAAATTCTTCGATCAAAGCATTGATGGTTACCGATTGAGAAGCAACATAAACATACTGAACTGCAGTGTCGTTTGTTAAGTTAACTTCAGCGCTTCCGTTAATATTACTAACCCAAACTTTTACTTTGTTTGTTCCTAAAGCAAGGTTTGCAGGAGTAGTGAACGAGAAGTTAGTTGTACCAAAATATGGAACTGAAGGAGAGAAATTGATAGTTTGAGTTACCGGTGTACCGTTATTAACGTTGTAATTTAAAACAGCTGTTGTAGCAGTACCGTAACCTAATTGCTTAAAGGTTCCGTTGATGGATTGGTTACCAGCACCAACCATATAACGTGTTAAGCCATTAACTGAAAGAACGCTACCATCATGTTGATTTGTAGGAACAGTTACAGCAAAGTTATCGTAAGCAGTTTGCCAACGGTTATTACCTACATCACGAATAGCAATGTAAACGTTTTGTCCGGCATAAGCACCTAAGCTTACACCACGTGGTGTCCAAACATTTGGGTTGTAGATCTCACCATTGATAGTGAACAATGCAGGATTAGCTAAAAAATTAGCTGCTGTTGTACCAGTAGTAGAGATACGAACTTCATAAAATCCTGTAGCAGTTGGATCAAATGAAGTTGCTTCCCAATTAAATACAGAGTTAGCAGGAACTAAAAATTGTGGAGAAATAACCCAATCGTTAGATGTACCAGCTGGTGTATAACGAGAGGTTGTAATTAATGCATTACCATACATTGCAGGTAAAGAAAATGCGGTTGTAACATTACGGGTAACACCTGCATTTGTTCCGAAGCTGTATGAAGCAATGGTTGTTGCTGTTGTTAATCCATCTGCGTTGTTTTGCATCCAGCCTGCAGGTAATCCCGGAGGTGTAGCAGAACTGAAATTCTGTGACCAGGTTTGAGCTGAAGCCATACCTGTAGCCAAGAATGCAATTGCTAGTAGTTGTTTTTTCATTTTATTTTATTTTTTGGTTGTTTATTTTGTGATCGTTAATTTTTTAGCTGGTAATTTGTAATTATCAACTGTAAGTTGCGTAAAATAAATTCCTGATTCAAGCGAGCTAACATCGGCTTGTACTGGATTCATACCTTTAGTTAATTCTAAAGTTCTATCAAATACCACCTCACCAATTGCATTGAATATTTTCAAAGATGCGCTTTGTACGTCCTTCGCTAAATTTAAATTAAAGTTAACCAAGTTATTTGCTGGGTTAGGATAAAGATTGCTGAATGAACGCACAATGCTGATCTCATGAATGCCTGTTGGTGCATTGTAACTAAATGAGATGGTAAGCATATCTGTTGGATTATTTAGATCAGAAATTTCGTAGCTTACATTCGATTGTCCAATTACACTCGCCTCTAAAAGATCTGCAATAAAATCAATACTTTCTCCTGCCGTTAAAGATAAGGTGGCAGACATGGTAGTTGGTGGATAACATACAGTACCGGTGCAGAAATTGGCTTCCGCTTTATCACTCGCATTTACGGTATTAATTACGTTATCATATTTCTGAATATAAAAGCCTTTAGTGCTGGAAGCAACGTTTTTAAGTTTAAAATTTGTTGCTTTAGTTGAAAAGGCAGTTGTTGTTTCATTAAACACTTGATTATTTGTCACAACCGTTGTATTGGTGCTTATATGTTTAAGTTCAATAACAGTTTGAGAGAAATAAAAAGTAAATGAGTTTAATAGTAAAAATAAGGCGTAAAATTTCTTCATAGTAAAATGATTAGTGAATAGTAAATATATAAAAAATTGATCTAAATATCAACTCTTAAGCTTGAAATACGACAATACTATGGTCTGAAAACAAAAAACCCCGCAATTTGCGGGGTTTTTTAAAAACTAAACGTTTAGAAAAATTACTTTGTGATGATCAACTTTTCAGTTGATATTCCTTCACTTGTTTTTACCACTACATTGTATGCACCAGTTGCAAACTCAGAAGTGTTGATCTTAATTTCGTTTGTACCAGCAAATACTTCGTCAGCTTTGTTAGTATAAACTAATTTTCCTGTTACATCAAAAATATTGATCTCAACAGTTGAACGATCGTTTAATTTGATACCAACTACTGCGTAATCTTTAGCTGGGTTAGGATAAACTCCAATTGAGCTCTCTTTAGTAAATTCAACAACACCAACAGTAGAAATTGAACTTGTGAATGCAGAACCTGATTGTAAAATTTGATCAGTTACATCATCCTGGATCCAAACAATGTACTCATAAGTAAATGTACCAATGTTAGTCCAGAAATTGTTACTGCCTTGTGCTGGAGTACCTGCAGCAACACTTCCATAAGTTAAGGTTTGGTTAAATGAAACCGGGATTGGTGTGCCATCAGTTGTAGTTACAGGTGTACCAGCTGCAGGGAACATTTTACGCATAGCGTGTTTGTAATCCTTTTGGCTAGTAGAAGCTCCAGGGTAGTTGTAATACGACTGTACTAAAGCTTGGTGAACTCTGATAGGAGAATTCGAAGAGATAGTTACGAAAGGAGTGATAGTTGCGTTAGCTGTTACTGCACCTGCATTAAAAGTAATGGTTGGTGTAATACTAGCGTAAGCAGGCATTGTTTTTGCAATATTGATGTTTGTTTGGTTACCAGAACCAGGTGTACCATTAAATAATACAGTAGGAGCAGCATTGATAGCATAATATGTTACACGAGTTGCTACATCAGGGTTGTAACTTGGATCGTTACCTGGTGAAGGCCAGTTAACTTGATACTTAATAGCATTTAAGTTGCTACCAGCAATGTTAACGCTGTTAGTAGTTAACAATGGATCGAAAGTTGAATTTAAACTAGCACAAGGTCCGCAAGTTGATGAAGTGAATTCTTCAACTAAAGCATTGATAGTTACCGATTGCGACGCAACATAAACAACAGCTACAGCCGTATCATTGGTTTTGATAGTTTCATTTACACCATTAACTGCATCAACCCAAGCTTTGATGGTATGTGTACCAACAGTTAAGTTAGCAGGAGTTGTAAATGAGTAGTTTGAAGTTTGTAAATAAGTTAAACCTGGCATTGTAATGGTTTGTGAAGTAACCGGACCATTATCAACACGGTAACGCATAGAAGCATTGTTAACTGTTGCACTACCATTGTTAGTGAATACACCAGTTACAGTTTTATTACCTGCAACTGTGTAACGCGGCATGTTAGTGATACTTGTAACTTTACCATCATTGGCAGCAGGCACATTACACTTTACGTTATCCACAAATAAAAGATATTTGTCGTTTGAGTAGTTTTGGAAAGCGATGTTCACTGTTTGACCAGCATATGCACTTAAATTCAATGAACGAGCTGTCCAGCTTCCATTTTCAGCGCTAACGGTTAAAAGAGTGGTTGTAAATGCTGAAGTAGCTGTTCCTGTAGTTGAGATCATTACACGGTAACCATCAGCAAAACTTGGATCTGTAGCAATTGCTTCCCACTCAAAATACGCACCGGTAGGTACTGTAAAAGATGGAGTGATCAACCAATCGTTCGAAATACCTGCAGGGGTATACCATGAAGTACTTGCAGCTACGCGTCCATAAGTTGGATATAATGAAGTAGCATTTCTTGAAACCCATCCTCTTGTTGTAGAGAAGCTGTAGCTGGCAATGCTGCTGCTAGGGGTTAAACCATCTAAACTTAATTGTACCCAGTTAGCAGGTAAGTTTGGTGCAGTGGTGGAGCTGAAATCTTCACTCCAGGTTTGTGCTTTGGTCATTCCCATGCCCAAAAGCGCAAGTGCTAGTAATTGTTTTTTCATGTACTGTGTTTTTTTTGTTTGTTTATTTTGTTACTGTTATTTTTCTTGTGATTATTGACTCTTTATTGGATACAGAGATAAAATAAACCCCTGCATTCAAATTCTCAGTATCTAACTGAATAAGGTTCTTACCTTTATTTAATTCAATTGTTTTCGAATTTACAACCGAACCTAAAGCATTAATGATGTTCAATTTCACATCTTTAGCGTTATCATTTGCGTTAATATTCAAAAAAGAATTTGAGTTTGTAGGGTTAGGGTAAACCGATGAAACAGAGCCAAATGTAGCAGTGTGTTTTAAAATAGACGCTGGCACATTGTACTTAGTTGTAAGGCTAATTGATTCATTTGCATCACTGGCATTAGTGAATTTATATCTTACGTTTGATTCGCCAACAATACTTGCTTCTGTAATATCTGCCTTAAAAGCAATACTCTCACCAGAACTCAATACAACTGCACTGGTAAAAACATTTGGAGGGTAGCAGGTTGTTCCTGTACAAAATACCGCCTCAGCTTTATCGCTGGCTGAAACCGTATTTAATAGGTCTTCGTATTTTCTTACGTTAATGGTTTGGCTAGTAGCACTAATGTTTTTAATGGTAAAGTTACTTTGATGTGTAGCTAAAGCTGCAACACTTTTGGTAAAAACCTCGTTATTTACAACCACAATATTCGAATTGTCGTTGTTTTGTATTTCAAATGTTGGTGTTTGAGCATTTGCGCCCATTATAAACAATCCAAACAATAGCGTAGAAAGGTAAATTTTCTTCATAAACTTAAATCGTTTTAAAACTGAATTATAAAATTATAATAAAAATATAATAGTTACAACACCTATTTGTTAAAATGGGTAACAAAAAATTAAAAAAACAGTAATAATAATTGAATTCCTACCCAAATCCTCTGCCCTTTTCGTAAATTCGCAATCCCATGTTAAACCGCTACCTCCCCGATAATTTCTCATTATTGAACATGCCTGATAATGGTAAAGATGTTCATTTAAAGGGATTATGCGGTTCGGGTATCCATTTTTTATTGGCCAATGTTTTTGATCGGCATCATAAAAACCTGGTGATCATTAAAAATAATAAAGAAGATGCCGCTTATACGTTCAATGATCTTCAAAATATTATTTCCGAAAAACAGGTTCTTTTCTTCCCTCAATCTTATAAACAACCTTACGAACCCGAAAAAACGGCGAATGCGAATATTCAGGAACGTGCGGAAGTGTTAAGTTTTTTAAGCAGAGATAATTTTTCAGGTATCATTGTCACTTATCCGGAAGCCTTATGTGAAAAAGTAACCTTAAAGCAAGAGCTCGTTCAAAACATTCTTCAAATTAAAAAAGGTGAAAAACTTTCGGTTGATTTTTTACATGAGTTTTTATTCAGCTATCAATTTCATCAGGTTGATTTTGTGTATGAACCCGGTCAGTTTTCCATTCGCGGAGGCATCATTGATATATATTCATTTGCTAATGAATATCCGTATCGTTTAGAATTGTTTGGTGATGAAGTTGAAGCCATTAAAACCTTCGATCCATCCAATCAGCTATCCATCTCTAATTTTGATTTCATTACCATTATCCCTAATATCAATACCTCTATTCAAAAAGATAAAAAGGGTTTTATCTTAAATTATTTTGATGCTTCTAACACACATGTTGCAATTGAGAGTTTAGGATTATTATTGGATGTTTTCGATAAAATGTTCTCCAAGGCTCAAAAGGCTTATGATAATTATTCCGGTGAGATCAAACAAATTGAACCCGACCAGCTTTATGGTACTTCCGATGAGTTTAAACTTATATTAAAACCATATCCCATCATTGAATTTGGTTTACAAGCATTCCTGGCTAAAAATGAGATCGCTTTCAATCAAATGCCTCAACCAACGTTCAATAAAAATTTCGATCTGCTTATTGCTAATTTAAAAGAGAACAAGGCGAAAGGTTTTCAAAATTATTTTCTTACTGAAAATCGCAAACAGGCCGATCGATTGATCACCATTTTTAATGATCTGTTGGCAAAAGAACATCGCACCTATGATACCCTCATCGATTATTTGCCGCTAAACATTCATCAAGGTTTTATTGATACTGATCTTAAAATTGCTGTTTACACCGATCATCAAATTTTTGAACGCTACCATCGTTACAAATTAAAAGAGGTTAAAAATAAAGCACACGAAGCACTTACCATTAAAGATATTTTAATGCTTAATCCGGGTGATTACGTAACACATATCGATCATGGTATTGGGCGTTTTGGCGGATTACAAAAATTAAATATCAATGGTAAAGAGCAAGAAGCGGTTCGTTTATTATACAAGGATAACGATGTGTTGTATGTGAGCATTCATAATTTACATCGCATCAGTAAATTCAGTGGTAAAGAAAGTAATGTGCCTCGCCTCGATAAATTAGGAAGCACACATTGGAGCACTTTAAAATCAAAAACAAAACGTAAGGTAAAGGAAGTTGCATTTGATCTTATTAAATTATATGCCAAGCGTAAAGCAAATAAAGGTCATGCTTTTTTACGTGATAATTATTTGCAACACGAACTTGAGGCTTCTTTTATTTATGAAGATACACCCGATCAAATAAAAGTTACTGCCGATGTGAAACGCGATATGGAGCGCTCGCAACCAATGGATCGTTTGATTTGCGGTGATGTTGGTTTCGGTAAAACAGAGATCGCGGTACGCGCTGCTTTTAAAGCGGTTTGCGATAGTAAACAAGTGGCCATTCTTGTACCTACTACCATTTTAGCTTACCAGCATTATAAAACATTTAAAGATCGTTTGCGCGGTTTACCGTGTAATGTTGATTACATCAATCGTTTCAGAAGCGCAAAAGAACAAAAGGAAGTGCTTAACAAATTAGCGGAGGGAAAAATTGATATTGTTATTGGTACGCATAAGATCATTGGAAAAGATGTCAAATTCAAAGACATTGGCTTATTGATCATTGATGAGGAACAGAAATTTGGCGTTGGCGTAAAAGATAAATTAAAAGTGTTCAAAGAGAATATTGATACGCTTACATTAACGGCCACGCCAATTCCACGAACCTTACAATTCAGTTTAATGGGTGCCCGCGATCTGTCGGTTATTTCAACGCCGCCGCCAAATCGTTATCCCGTGCAAACGGAACTACATTCCTTTGATGAAGAGTTGATACGTGATGCCATCAGCTACGAACTGCAACGTGGCGGTCAGGTATTTTTTGTGCACAATAAAGTAAGTAACATTCATGAAATTGCCGGTACCATTCAACGCTTGGTGCCTGATGCGCGCATTGCCATTGGTCATGGTCAGTTAGATGGTGATAAGCTCGAAGAAGTAATGCTTGCATTTATTGAAGGCGAATACGATGTGTTGGTTGCAACTACCATTATTGAAAGTGGAATTGATATCACCAACGCCAATACGATTATCATTAATGATGCGCAAAATTTTGGATTGAGCGATCTGCATCAAATGCGCGGACGAGTTGGCAGAAGTAATAAAAAAGCATTTTGTTATTTAATTACACCTCCTCAAAGTGTTTTAACTTCTGAAGCGCAAAAACGTTTAAAGGCTTTGGTTGAATTCAATGATCTGGGTAGTGGTTTTCAAATTGCCATGCGCGATCTGGATATACGCGGCGCTGGAAATTTATTAGGTGCCGAGCAAAGTGGTTTCATTAATGATATGGGTTTTGATACCTATATGAAAATATTGAACGAAGCCGTGAATGAATTGAAAGAGGAAGATTGGTATAAAGATACCATTGGTGAAGATGCCTCTCAGGATAGTGATCGTTCAGTATTCTCGCGTCAGTTCGTGAAAGAAACCGTTATTGATTCGGATCTTGAATTATTGATCCCAGATACGTATGTAACCAGTTTAACTGAACGTTTGGTTTTATATCGTGAGTTGGATAACATCACCACCGAAGAGGATCTTCAAAAATTTGAATTGAATTTGCGTGATCGTTTTGGTCCGGTTCCTAACGAAGCCATTGAGTTGATCAACTTAGTGCGCATGCGCTGGAAAGCAATGAAAATGGGCTTTGAGAAGATCATCTTGAAAAATGGAAAGATGCTGACCTATTTTGTAAGTAACAAGAATAGTGATTATTATAATTCAGAAGTTTTTAGAACGGTATTGACCTACGCTCAAAAATACCCATCTTTATGTCAGTTAAAAGAACAAAACAATAAATTGTGGTTAACCATTGAAGATGTAAATTCAATACACAGAGCCGATGAGATCTTAAAAGCCATCACCAAATTAATTGAAGAAACCAGTGAAGAGCAAATTCAATAAAATAAAATTCAATTCTAAACTCATTCTATTGGTGTTGTTTGGCTACATCATCTTGCAGTTTCTTTGGTGGGAAGTGCTGTTAGTTCGTCAGAGTAACCAATTAATTAGCGAGCAGCAAAAACTAGTGGCCATTTCAACTTCCGATGTAACCATTATGCAACACGATCTGGCGCAACTTCAGGAGAAGAAGGTTCAGAAAACCATTATGATCGTGGGGGAAGGGACAATTTTTTTGTTATTGCTTTTATATGGTATCAGCTTAATTCGCAAAGCAAGTAAACGCGAACAGGAGTTGATGGATCAGAAAAATAATTTTTTATTAAGCATTACGCATGAATTAAAAACGCCATTAGCTACCAATAAATTACAACTTCAAACATTAAAAAAACATCAGTTGCCCATTGAAAAACAAAAGGAATTGATTGATGTGGCCATTAATGAGAACGAACGCTTGAACACCTTAATAGATAACGTTTTATTGGCAACACGCATGCAGCAGAACGACTATTTACTTTCAATGGAAAAAGTAGATGTGAGTGAGTTTGTAAGTTCAATTTTAAATACAAATTATAAGCGTGAATTAGATTCAAAAGTACTGAGCATGCAGATCGATGAGCATGTTTTTTTAAATATCGATAAGATCGCATTCCCATCTATCATCACTAATTTAATTGATAATGCCATTAAATATTCGTTAGAGGAAATAAGTGTTGAATTAAAACTGAAACAACTTGATCAAGCAGTATTGATTGAAGTATCAGATAAAGGTGTTGGCATTAGTGATCAGGAAAAACTAAATGTGTTCAATCAGTTTTACCGCAGTGGTAATGAGGAGATCAGACGAACAAAAGGAACCGGATTAGGTTTGTTTATTGTGAAATATTTAGTTGAAAAGCATAACGGACAAATTAAAGTAAACGATAACAAACCAAAAGGTACGATCTTTTCTGTTGAATTTTCAGCGCAAACTAAACCAAACAATTAAATGAGATCAACAGTAAATACAATTCTGGTTTTTATCTGTTGCTTTTTATTATCCTGTGAGCAGGATCGATCCAATAAAATAAGTGAAGGCAATAAATATGATCTGATCGCAGATACATCTTTAAAATACGCTAAGCTGTTTTCAATTTCATTGGGTAAGGATTTTAAAGTGATCCATTTTTATGGCGAGAAAGGAAAAACCGATACCACGACTAATTTTATTGTATATAAAGGTGATCAGCCTCAATTGAAATTACCAAATGCTTATTTCATTAAAGTGCCGTGTTCACGCATTATTTCCTTAAGCAGTATTTATTCGAGCATGCTAACAGAGTTAAATGGCGTTGATAAACTTATTGCCATTGAGAATAAAGATTATTATTCAAACGATGCGATCTTAAAAAAGATAAGTGAAGGAAAGATCGTTGAGGTACAACGCAGCACCGAATTGGATAAAGAAAAAGTGTTATCATTAAAACCGGATGTGATATTTGCCTTTGGAATGGGACGTTCGCAAGGTGATTTTGATGCCAAGATCCTTCAAAGCGGCATACCTGTTGTTGTAAGTATCGATCATTTAGAGAAAACACCATTAGCGCGTGCCGAATGGATCAAATTTTTTGCGCAGTTCATCGATTGTTCTAAAGAAGCTGATCAACTATTTGCCAGAGTTGAAAAAAATTACAATGAACTCATTACACTTGCTCAAACATACACAAACCAACCAACTGTTTTTACTGAACTAAAATTTGGTGATACCTGGTATGTGCCTGGTGGAAAAAGTTTTATGGCGCAACTGATCAACGATGCCAATGGTTCTTATTTATGGAAGGATGATACCTTAAGCGGCAGTTTACCGTTAAGTTTTGAGGCAGTATATAAAAAGGCAAATAGTGCAGAACTGTGGTTAAATGTTTCAATGTGTCATAAACTTTCGGAAATGATCCAACAAGATAAACGCTATGCCGATTTTAAAGCATTTCGCGAAAAAAAGGTTTACAACAATAATTTACATAGCAACGCTTTGAATTATTCAACCTATTGGGAGACAGGATTAATTTACCCTGATCGTATTTTAAGTGATCTTATAAAGCTTTTTCATCCGGCATCGGTTGATAGTTTGGGCGCAAACATGTATTATTACAAAGCCGTAAATTAATTTTGAAGGAACATCGCAAACATATTATTACGCTTATCATTATTTTGATAATTGCTTTTTTTGCCGATATCCTCATGGCGGGTTCTGCTACTTTAAAATTAAACGAACTGAGTTTTGATAATTATATTTTTTCAAATATTCGTTTTTCAAAGGCATTAACTGCTGTGCTTTGTGGGATGAGCTTGCCAATTGCCGGCCAAATTTTACAAGTGCTTTTTAGAAATCTAATTGCCGGTCCTTATGTTTTAGGAATAAGCTCAGCAGCTAGTCTTTCTGTTGGTTTGGTGATCATGTTATTGAACACATTGGGCTTCATGGGCCATTTCTTTTTTTCTAAATCGGCCATTGTGATCGCTTCCTTTGCCGGAAGTTTATTGTGTACTTTTTTGATATTAGTTATCGCAAAAAAAGTAAGCAGTAATGTTTTTTTATTGTTGATAGGCTTAATGCTCGGACAAATATTCGGCGCCTTACAATCTTTTGTTGAATATTTTTCGTCAGATAAAAGCCTTCGTGAGTTTACGATGTGGAGTTTTGGTTCCTTAGGAAACACGAATTATTCTGATATTGTTCTGTTTGCTTTTATTGTTAGCGGATTGATCATTGCTTTGTTTTTTATGACCAAACCCTTTCAGGTATTTTTGTTGGGACAAAATTACACCAATGCACTTGGCGTTGATTTTAAAAGATATCGTATTTATTTCATCATCATTTCATCATTATTGACCGGGGTTGCAACGGCGTTTTGCGGACCAATTGCGTTTGTTGGATTATCGGTTCCCGTTTTGGCGAGATTGTTGTACAGATCATCCGACCAACGTTTTCAGCTCACCGCGTGTTTGCTTTTAGGTGCAATTGTGATGTTGCTATGTGATACTTTAAGTTATGTTTTGATCACCGATCGCTTAATACCAATTAATGTGATCACTACACTGTTTGGCTCTCCATTTATTATTTATCTTTTATTTAAAACTAAAAAATGGTAATGGAAAGTTTGAAAATTCAAATACAAGATCTTGCC
>JBIKKW010000029.1:0-26215 GCA_044360115.1 Bacteroidia bacterium | reverse complement strand
CTTCTCAATTCAGTTCCAGTCAATTGATAGGCCTGGTTGGTAATAATGGAGTAGGGAAGTCTACCTTCTTAAGAACACTCGCCGGATTGCAGGAAAAATTAAGCGGAGAAATTTTCATCAATTCAACATCGCTCGATGCGATTCAAAAAAGTGATCTGGCAAAATTGGTGAGTATTGTTCTAACAGAAAAAATTGAAGGTTTTAATTTAACCGTGCGCGATCTTGTTTCAATGGGCAGAGTGCCGTATACTAATTATTTACATCATTTGAGCGAGAAGGATCTGGATCTGATAAACACCAGTATCAAAGCTGTGGGCTTAGAGTTCAATAGTGAAAAACCGTTGAGTGAATTAAGTGATGGTTTATTTCAAAAAGCCATGATCGCAAAAGGATTGGCGCAACAAACCGATCTTTTATTGTTGGATGAGCCAACCGCTTATTTGGATTTTAATTCGAAACATGAATTATTTGTTCTATTAAAAGATCTTGTTGAAACAAAAAACAAATGTTTGATCGTTTCATCGCACGATATAGAGTTATTACTAAAATACAGCACGCATTTATTGGTATTCAGTAATGATAGGTCTTATGAATTAATGGAAACAAATTCTGCAAAAGCTAATAACTTATTTAATAAGATCACTTCTAATTATTTTATTAAATAGAAGAAAGCAGTTGTTCGCGGTATTCGGTGAGGATACTTGATTTAGAAAGGAAGCCTTTGTATTTACCATTTTCAGTAACAGGCAAATTCCAGTGCCCTGATTCTTCCAGTTTTTGCATCACCGAAAAAATATCTTCATCGTGTTTCACAATAAATTGCGGACGATACATGATCTCCTTTGCGGTAACAACATTATACAGGTCTTGATTGAACATTTCCTCCTTGATGCTCGACATGGTGATGATGCCAATTAATTTTTGTTCATCGTTCACCACCGGAAATATATTACGTTTCGAATGTTTGATGTTCTCCACGATCATCCCTAAATTATCAATCGGATGAACAATGGTAAAATCTGTTTCAATTAATTTAGTGATATCGATCTTGCCTAAAATACTGGTGTCTTTATCTTCAGAGATAACAGTTCCCTTGGCTTTCAGTTTTTTTACATCGATCGAATCAGGATGAAAATATTTTACCACCACATAACTAATGGAAGAAACCAGCATCAGCGGAATGATAAGCTCATAGCCTCCGGTTATTTCCGCGATCAAAAATATAGCTGTTAAAGGCGCATGAAATACACCACTTAGTACACCGGCCATAGCTACCAAAGTAAAATTTACAACCGGTACCGAGTCGAAACCCAACAATTGTAATATAAACGCAAAAGCAAATCCTAAATGCGCACCTACAAATAAAGAAGGGGCAAAGTTTCCGCCATTACCACCGGAACCTATCGTTAAGGCCGCTGCAATACTTTTAAATAACATGCTTGCAATTAAAACCAACGCTATTTGCCATTTGTGTTCTATTAACCCTTTTAATAAGCCACTTTCAATGTATTTTTCAATTTTTAATTCAGATAGTAATTTGATGCCATCATAGCCTTCGCCAAATAAACCCGGAAAGATCACTAGTAAGACGGCTATAGCAATGCTTCCAATAAGCCATCTCGCAAATTTTGATTTGATCTTTTTTACCTTTGTTTCAATTAATGAGAACGAGTTTACATAATACAATGAAACAATAGCGGCAAGTAAGGCCAATAAAATGTAAAACGGTAAATTATGATAATCGAATGGTTGTTTTAATTTAAAATTAAGCAAAATGCTTTCATTTAAAATGATCTTTGAAATTAAAGCACCGCTGGCAGATGCGATCAGCAAAGGAATAAAGGCCGTTAAATTAATATCGATCAACAAAACCTCCAATGCAAATAAAACACCAGCAATAGGTGCATTAAACGATCCGGCAATACCACCGGCAGCACCTGCAGCTAAAAGCAATGTTCGCTCGCGGTAGCTTAATTTATATCTACGCGCGTAATTGGAACCGATGGCAGCCCCGGTATTTACAATGGGCGACTCCAAACCAACCGAACCACCAAATCCAACTGTTATTCCGCTGGTAACAATATGAGCCCACATGTGATGAAATGGCAAGAAACTGCTTTTTTTAGCAATAGCTTGCAAAATGATGGAGATGCCTTTATTTAACACATTCTTATAAAATCGCTTAATGATCAATAAAGTTATCCCAATGCCGATCATCGGTAATAAAATAAATGATAAACGTAGCTCCTGGGTGTTCAAATAACCTTCAACAACATCCGTTCTTATAAAATGCACAAATGATTTTAAGATGACCGCAGCAATACCGGCAGTTAAACCAACCAAAATACTCGAAAAAATAAGGAACTGCTTTTCGTTCAGATAGCCGTGTATCTTATCGATCAGTTTTTCAAAAATATTCAGCTGTTTTAAATTCATCCGGACTCTAAATATATTAACTTTTAAATTATGGTTATGTATTAAAACTATTTCATTGTTAATTCAATTAATACTTTATTTTTGCAGCCGCTATGGCATTATTAGTTAAAACATCACAGTTACCAAACGCCGGTAAAGGCTTATTTACTACTACACCAATTAAAAAGGGAAGTAAAGTTATTGAATACAAAGGCGAGATCATTGATTGGAAAGAATACGAAAAACGTGTGAAAGAGGATAAAGATGGATATTTATTCTTTATCAATAAAAAAACATGCATTGATGCCTGGAATACGCCGCAACACAAAGCGCGTTACGCAAACGATGCGCATGGTTTAAGCCGTACAAAAGGTTTAAAAAATAATTGTGTTTACGAAATCGAAGACAATAAATGCTACATTGTTTCAACTCGCGATATTAAAGCAGGCGAAGAAATTTTTGTAGATTATACAAAAGAATATTGGGATTGTATCCGTTACAATATTAAGAACGGATTATACAAGACCAAGAAATTTTAAAAATTCAAATACGGCATTAAACCGTGTAAACCGCCTTCTCTTCCAAAGCCACTTTCCTTATATCCGCCAAATGGAGATGTAGGATCGAATTTATTATAAGTGTTAGCCCAAACAACTCCGGCGCGCATTTTACTGGTTAGGTTAAATATCTTGGAGCCTTTATCAGTCCATACACCTGCGCTTAAGCCGTAAGGTATGTTATTGGCTTTTTCAATTACTTCTTCAATGGTACGGAAAGTTTGAATAGTTAAAACCGGACCAAAGATTTCTTCTTGCACCACACGATTGCTTTGTGAAGCACCAATGAATAAAGTTGGCTTGCAGAAATAACCTTTGCTTGGAATTTCAGCAGATGCTTGATGGATCTCTAAACCTTCCGATACGCCGCTATCCAAATACGAATGAATTTTTTCTAATTGTTCTTTACTGTTAATGGCGCCAACATCTGTATTCTTATCTAACGGATCTCCAACAATTAATGTTTCCATACGCGCTTTTAATTTATTGATCACTTCATCTGCCACATTTTCTTGCACAAACAAACGTGATCCGGCGCAACACACATGACCCTGATTAAAAAAGATACCGTTTACAATTCCTTCAACTGCCTGATCAATTGGCGCATCATCAAAAACAATATTAGCGGCTTTACCACCTAATTCTAGAGTGATCTTTTTATTTGTTCCTGCAACCGCTTTTTGTATGATCTTTCCAACATCGGTACTTCCTGTAAATGCAATTTTATTTACACCCGGATGATTTACCATTGCAGCACCTGTATTTCCAAAACCGGTAATAATGTTCACTACACCCGGAGGAAGATCCGCATCCTGAATGATCTCAGCTAATTTTAAAGCTGTTAATGGTGTACTTTCTGCAGGTTTTAAAACAACAGTATTACCAGTTGCCAATGCAGGAGCAATTTTCCACGCAGCCATTAATAATGGAAAATTCCAAGGAATGATCTGCGCAGCTACACCAATACTTTGTGGTTTTTTATTTGGGAAAGCGTAATCTAATTTGTCGGCCCAACCTGCATAATAAAAAAAGTGATTAGCTGCGGTTGGTATATCAAAATCGCGACTTTCACGAATGGGTTTGCCGCCATCCATAGTTTCAATAACGGCCAATTCGCGCGAGCGCTCTTGTATCATACGCGCAATTCTGAAAATATATTTAGCGCGTTCGCTTGCAGGCATTTTTTTCCAAACCTTTTCGTAAGCATTGCGAGCGGCCTTTACAGCTGCATCCACATCTTTTTCATTGGCCTCAGCAACATCAGCTAATTTTTCTAATGTACTAGGGCTGTAAGTGGAAAAATATTTTTTACTGTTTGGTTTTACAAATTCACCATTGATAAAAAGATCATATTGCTTTTTTATTTTCGCATGATCTTTTGCTTCCGGTGCCGGCGCGTAATCCCAGCTAAATGCAGTTGAATTGCTCATTTTAAAATAATTTCTTAATCAATACTAATATAATCTTTACTGTAGTAAACGCCTTTTTGTTCTTTGCCTAATTGCAACAATATATCATTGGCTAAACTGCTTGCTCCAAAACGAAACCATTCGTTACTCATCCATTTTGGTCCTAATGTTTCATATAACATTACTAAATATTGTAATGCAACTTTTGAAGTGCTAATTCCTCCGGCAGGTTTCATGCCTATCATTTGTCCGGTTTTGTTATAATGATCTTTAATAGCTTGCAACATCACTAAGGTTACCGGCATGGTTGCGGCGGGTTGAATTTTTCCGGTTGATGTTTTAATAAAATCTGCCCCTGCTAAAATGGCTATATCACTTGCTTTGCGAACATTATCCAATGTAGATAATTCGCCTGTTTCCAATATCACTTTTAAACGTGCTTTACCACAAGCTTCTTTGATCATGGCGATCTCATCAAACACAAAATTGTAATTGCCTTTTAAAAATTCGCCTCTGCTAATAACCATGTCAATTTCATCGGCACCATGGTCTACTGCAAATTTGGTATCCTCAACTTTTATGGCTGCTGTTGAATTTCCGCTAGGGAAGGCTGTTGCAACCGATGCAACTTTAACACCGCTATTTTTTAATGTTTCTTTTGCAACTTTTACAAAGGTTGGATAAACACATACAGCCGCTACAGTTGGTAAACCCGGAATATCATCGGCCAAATGCATGGCCTTAAAACACATTTGTTTTACTTTTCCTTCTGTATCTTTTCCTTCAAGTGTTGTAAGGTCGATCATGTTCAAGGCCAATTTCATGCCATCTAATTTGGTTTGTTTCTTAATACTGCGTGTATTAAAACGAGCAATACGCTCTTCAATACCAACTTGGTCTACAACCGGACTTTGAAAAATTCTTGTCATAACAAATTAACTGTTAAATATAACTAAAATTATGTTTTAACCCACCAAAGATTCTTATAAAATTTACAGCGTTAAAAGTAATGTGTAATTTTACTTTTGTATGTTATTCTGTAAGCCCATTCGTAATAAATCGAGGTACAAACCCTTAAGGCAAATAGATCAAACATTTTCATTTACAGAATTTGAAAAAGCCTCTTTGATTAATTCTAAAGATTGGAACGCAGTTATTGGGGATAGCATTTTTTTTAATATTGATTATTTAAAGCTCATTGAAAAATGTACGCATGTGGATCTTAAATGCCGATATGTTATCATTTATAAAAAAGGCATTCCGTGTGGCATCATTTATTTTCAATTGACCGATTTTAAAGCCAATGTGTTTGGAGATCTTTTGCAAAATGAGATCGATGAAATAAAATCACATCGATTAAAGTTATTTGAAAAGTATATTCAATCAAAAGAAGAGCACGATGTTTTGTTTAGAATGCTTACTTGTGGAAACAATTTGATAAGCGGTGAATATGGCTTTTTGAAGAATAATCATATTGATAGAAGTGATTTTTATAAAGTATTATGTGCGCTTGTTAAAACCATTTCTTCTGAGGAAAACTTAAGAGGAAAGATCTCTGCCTTGTTGATCAAAGATTTTTACAAAGCAGTTCCAGAGATCGAAAAAAATGAAAGTTTCAAAGGTGAATCGTTTTCGGTTGAACCTAATTTAATTGTAGATATTCCAAAAGACATTGAATCACTGGATGCGTACTTTCAACTCTTTTCAAAGAAGTATCGTAACAGGGCCAAAGGAATTCTAAAATTCAGAAATGGATTTTCTATAAAAGAGTTAAGTTTAGAGGAGATCACTGCAGCAAATGATGAAATGTTTACTTTGTATCAGAACATTTATGATAAAGCTAAATTCAAATTATTACAATTACCTGCAAATTATTTTTCGGAAGTAAAAAAAATATTTAATGATCAGTTTCATGTAAAAGGATTTTATGTGAATGAAAAACTGGTTGCCTTTTCATCCTGGTTTCAAATGCCCGACAATTCTATTGAAGCGCATTACATTGGTTTGAATTATGAAGTGAATGAGCAAATGGAATTGTATCAAAATATTTTATATGATTTTGTTGAACTTGCCATTATCAATAAAAATGATCATGTGAATTTAGGACGAACAGCAGCCGAAATTAAAACGACCATTGGTGCAAAAGCGCACGACCTTATCTGCTATATTCAACCACAGAACACGGTTTCGAAATTAATAGTAAAACCTTTTATTGAATTTTTGAGTCCGAAAGATTGGATACCGCGTAATCCGTTCAAAGAAGAAGCTTAAATAAAACTAGCTTCAAATAATTGAGCAAAATGTGTTTTTGCTTTTTCTTTCACTACATCCATGTCTAAATTTTTCCCCAGCTCTTTATTCATGCTCGTCACTGTTTTATCTTGTATGCCGCAAGGGATAATGTTGTTAAAGTAATTCAGATCGGCATTTACATTAAAGCCCCAACCGTGCATGGTTACCCATCGGCTGCAACGCACGCCCATGGCACAAATTTTACGGGCTTTTAATTTGTTATCGGTATCTAACCATACACCTGTTTCTCCGGTGCTTCGTTCAGATTTTATACCATAATCATTCAAGGTTAAAATGATCGTTTCTTCTAAAAGGCGGAGGTATTTATGAATGTCGGTAAAAAAATTATCAAGGTCTAAAATAGGGTAGGCTACTAGTTGTCCGGGTCCGTGATAGGTAATATCACCACCTCGGTTGATCTTATAATACGTTGCGTTTTTTTGAGAAAGTTGATCATCATTCACCAATAGATTTTTTTCATCACCACTTTTCCCTAATGTATAAACGTGCGGATGTTCAACAAACAATAAATAATTTTTAGTAGGAATTTGTTGATCGGGCGGAAGATCTCTGTTCTTTATCTTTTGATCGATTATGGAATTGAAAAGCTTCTCTTGGTAATCCCAACAAGCTTTGTAATCCATTACACCAAGATCTTCAAATATGATCTGTTTGTTTTGCAGATTAAAATTTAGAAAGTTCTTTTTTCAAATGATCGATCACATTCACCTCAATCGGATCTATATCTTTAATATCTGCTATGTAGCAGCTTATCCAGTCGCCAATGTTGATCAAGTAAAAGAATTGTTCCAATTTTGAAGTACCGTGCGCTGTAATATCAATTACCTCTTTGGCATATTTTTCAAAAATGGGTTTACAAACTTCGTAACGTTTTTTGGTGCGCGCATAATCAAATGATGTGTGGAAAGTAACAACCGTTAAATGTTTGTTCACTTCGGTCCAACCCACCAATTCATTATGATTCATTTCAGGGAAAACATGGTGCCAGCATAAAGCTTTTGAATTTTCATTGATCTGTTGGCGGAAACGAACACTTACACCTTCACATGATCCTAAGGAATATAAAACGGCGATCTGACCACTTAACTTCTTGGCGATGGTCATAGCATTTACCTTGATACTTGCTTTTTCCTCTTGTAGCAAATGGATCGAACTTTCCAGATCGGTCATTAAAGAAGCAGGCGCAAAACCTTTTGCAATTAATATTTTTATCAATTGAACCAATGAGTAACCAATACATGAACGTGGCGGATTACCACCCGGGATCTCAATAAATTCGAACTGATGTTGTTTTGCTAATTCTAAAACTTTACCGCCACTGGTAACGCAAACGATCTGAACTTTTTTGGCGATAGCCTCATTCATTACCTGAAGAGTTTCTTCAGTATTTCCGCTGTAGGATGAAACGATCAATAATGTATTTGAATTTGCAAACGAAGGCAAGAAATAATCCTTATTAACTAAAATAGGAACTGGACATGAATCATTGATCAGTTCACTAATAATGGTTCCGCCAATGCCTGAACCACCCAAACCAGTAATGATAATATTTTGAATGTTTTTTGCCGGGGAAATAACAGCGCGGTCTGCAATTTCCGTTGCTCTTTTTAACTGCTCGGTAAACGAATCAACTAATGTTTTCATAAATTAAAATGTAATACAAAAGTATTAAAAAAAAGGACTATTTGATATTTAAGCTTATCCAAACTTTCATAATAGCGGCTACACTAATGGCATCAGTAATTTTGCCTCGATTTACCATTTCATAAGCTTCGTTAATATGAACCTTTTTTACCTGAAGTACTTCACTTTCTTCTGGTTCACTTTCTTCAAAACTGAGGTTTTTTGCTAAATACACAATTGCATACTCGTCTGTTGCAGAGTTACTTAAATGCATACGCATGATCTCGGTAAATTCTTTAGCAATGATGCCGGTTTCTTCTTTTAGTTCACGTTTTGCCGAATCTAAGGGATCAATGCCATGTGGCCCACCACCTTCCGGAATTTCCCAGGAGTATTGTTCCAGCGGATAGCGCCATTGTCCAACTAGCCAGGTATTATTGTTTTCATCCAACGGTAAAATACCAATCGCCAAATTTTTAAAATTTACCACACTATAATCGGCGGGCTTACCGGCAGGGTTTATACAATCGTGTTTTGTTACCTTGATCCAAGGAGATTCGTATATAAATTTAGATTTTAGGGTTTTCCAAGGGTTATGTTCCATTTTCGTTTTAATTTTTTACTTACTCATCGTTAAGTGCATTTTACACGTCCAAATTGTTAATTATTTCATTTATATTCACTAATTTAGTAACTTTTAACGTATATATTCGTAACGACTACTGGATATGCATAAATTCTACCAAAGATTAATTTTAATTGTCTTTTCTTTATTTCTGATAAACGTTACGTTTGCGCAGTCTCTTTATTGGGTAGGTGGCTCCGGTAACTTTAACGATCCTAAGCATTGGTCGCTGCAATCCGGCGGTTCTTCAGCTTTTTTAATTCCTGATATTCATACAGATGTTGTATTTGACGACAATTCAGGCGAAGGCTATTTTTCGGTAAATTTTGATAAGAATAACTCGGTTAGAAACCTTACTGCAAAAAGCACCATGAATGTGGTGAAGTTTGTTGGTAATCAATTAGGCGTGGTTTATATCAGTGAAGGCATTCAGTTATCACCATTAGTGAAATTTGAATCACAGGCCGAAATGATCTTTAGTTCAACCTCCTTCAAATCTAACTTAATTGAGTTTGGCTTAAGCGTTTTAAATTGTAATCTATACTTCAATGATGGTACTTATAATTTCCGTTCAATAAGTTTAAAGGATGAGAATTCAATTCATTTTGGGAAGGGTACATACAACTTTAGCGAAATGGTTTTGGTTACCGGAAACTTGATCAGTAATAACCCTTCTGCGAAATTCAATTTTAATAAGTCGTATTTTAAAGCAACCAATAATTTTAAAATTGATGAGAATACTAATGTAACCAGCAATAAATTATATGTTGTAGCAAATAAAAATTCGGCCGCTAAGTTTGTTGCACCATCTGTTTTAAAAGGTCAGGCTACAAATACATTTGTAAATTATGTAATGCCTATTTGTAACTTAACAATATCGGCAACTCCAGCATGTTTAGGGCCATGTACCGGTGTGTTAACCATTAGTTTTTCACCAACATGTTTAGATCCGCCTTATAACGTTGTGGTAAATAATCCGGCATGTCCTGCTACCGCCGGAACTTTAAGTGCTAACAACGTAACTAGTTTATCTACCGTGTTTGTTTATCAGGCTTTGAATGCCTGTGAATGTACCTTACAAAACTATCAAGTATTAGTGTTTGACAACAGTAGTAATTTCGTTTCTCAAAACGTAAACTTCATTCAAAATCCGGCATTGGTTACCAATATAAATACCTTACCAACCTGTGCAACGGCTTGTAATGGTAAAATGACCGGTAATATTTTTGGAACACCGCCTTTTACTGTTGCAGTTACACCTTCCGGTACTATTGCTCCTTCTAATTTCACAACCAATTTAACCTACACCATCAACAATATGTGTGCGGGTGTTTATACATTTAACGTAATAGATGCTAACAATTGCGTTACCATCGTTACAAAAACATTAACTGCACCTCCTCCGGTATTACCAAACGCTGTTACAGCATCGTTAGCTTGTAATAGTATTTGTAATGGATCAGTTTCTGTTTCACCAACAGGTGGTACGGCAGGTTATACCGTAACATTTTCACCTGGTGGTACATTTACTGTGCCGGCCGCTGGAACAGCATCTTTAACGGGGTTATGTGCCGGTGCAATCTCAGCAACTATTACCGATGCGCAAAGCTGCAGTGTGACAACGAATTTTAATGTTACGCAGCCAACTTCTATTACCGCTACACAAACTCAAACCAACTTAACTTGTTTTAATAATTGTATCGGAGCCGCTTCAGTAGCCTTAAGTGGTGGTACTCCTCCGTATAGTTACACTTGGAATCCTGGACCGGGAAATACTGCAGGTATAACCGGATTATGTTCCGGAACGCAAACCGTTTCATATACCGATGCAAATAGTTGTCCGGGTACACGAACATATAACATTACCTCACCTCCAGCCATAACTTTAACACTTACAAGAACCAATGTAGTTTGTTTTAATGCCTGCAATGGTTCGGCAACTGCTCAGGCAACCGGAGGAACAGGCGCTTTCACATTTACATGGACAGGCCCGCCACCATTTACCACATCCAACACTGCGGTAATTTCTAACTTATGTCCGGGCACGTATACAGTAAATGCAAAAGATGCGAATAACTGTACCGTAACACAAACAATAAGCATAACCCAGCCGCCTGCATTAACATTAACGATCACAAAAACAGACAATACATGTTTCTCTTCTTGCGCGGGTTCAGCTACTGCTGTAGTTTCTGGTGGTAACGGCGCACCTTATGTTTTTGCATGGACATCTGCAACTGTAACAGGCGCTAATACAGCATTTGCTTCGGGTATGTGTGCAGGTAATTACACCTGTGCGGTTACAGATGCGTCTGCTTGTCCTATTTCTTCAGTTATTACAATTACTCAACCAACCAGTATTACACCGAATGTTACTTCAGCTTCTGTAACTTGTAATGCTGCTTGTAACGGTTCAATAAATGCTGCACCTACAGGCGGTACAGGTGGTCCGTATACATTTACCTTAGTTACACCTGCATCAGCTACATTGGTTGGCGCACCACCTTATACAAATTTATGTGCCGGAGTTTACACCTTGTCGGTTAGAGATGCCTCATCATGTGTTGTTAGTCAAACCATTAATATCACACAACCAAATCCATTGGTTCCAAGTATTACTGCAAATACCGTAACTTGTTTTAACGCGTGTAATGGTTCATTAGCGGGTAGTGTTCTGGGAGGAACTCCGGGATATACATTAATGTGGAATACTCCAACAGGAACTGTAGCGGGTGGAAACTTAGTAAATCAATGTGCAGGTAATTATACATTCTTTGTGACCGATGCTAATTCTTGTTCTGTTTCGGCAACCTTTTCTCTTACGCAACCTAGCGATATTACTGCAACTCTAAATGTAACCAACCCAACTTGTAATGGCGGCACAAATGGTTCAATAGGTGTTGTGCTTGCTGGTGGATCGCCCGGTTACACTTTAAATTGGTCGAGTGGAAGTGGTAACCCGAATACAGGATTGGGCTCAGGTACATATACTTTAATTGTTGTTGACTCAAAAGGTTGTAATAAAACTTTTACTGCAGCGGTTGTTGCACCTCCTTCTTTATCGTTAACTATAAATACATCATCACTTAGTTGTGCCGGGGTTGTTCCTTGTGATGGTTCAGCAACTGTTACTGCAAGTGGTGGCACAGGTCCGTATACATACCAATTCAATACCATACCTGCTACGATTAATGCAACAGGAATTGTTTCGGGCTTATGTGCCGGCGGCTACATTGTTAATGTAACAGATAATAATGGTTGCCCGATATCTCAAGCATTTAATATTCTTCAACCAACAGTATTAACTGCTGCCATTACCGGAAGTGTACCTACTTGTAATGTTTGTACCGGTGCCTCAACAGTTACAGTTGGTGGTGGAACACCTTCTTATACAGTTAACTGGACCAACTCCGTATCAGTTGTTGTTGCAACAGGAACAAATGCAGCAAATTTATGTTTAGGTACCTATACGGCAAATGTTGTTGATTCAAGAGGTTGTACCGCAACTGCTTCAGTGAATATTGTAAATACGGTAAGCGTTACGGTTGTAACGGGTGGTTCATCTATTTTATGTAATAGCGCTTGCAATGCTTCGGCAACAGCTAATGCTTTAGGTGGAACACTGCCATACAGTTATACCTGGTCACCAACAGCTCCAACACAAACTGCGCAATCGGCTACAGGTTTATGTGCTGGCACTTATACGGTTTTTGTGCAAGATCAATTAGGTTGTTCAAATACAGGAACCATCACATTTACACAACCAACATCAGTTACAGTAAATTCATCACAAACCAATATTCCATGTTTTGGAGGTAACTCCGGTGCAATAACAACTACGGTATCCGGTGGTGTTGGTCCTTATACATATTCATGGAGTCCCGGTGGTCAAACTACATCTTCCGTTACAAACTTAGGAGCCGGTGTATATACATTGAATTTGCATGACCTAAATAACTGTTCGCAAATTTTAACATTTACAATTGCTCAAAACCCATCTTTAACAGCGAGTTTCACTTCAACCAATCCTAGCGGTTGTATATTGGCAAACGGTTCAATATGCGCAACACCTTCCGGTGGTTCAGGTTCAGGCTATACGTTCACATGGACTCCGGCCGGAACAGGTGGTGCTAATAATGCTTGTAATGTGGGATTAGGTGCAGGAAATTATTCTGTAATTATTCAAGATGGTGCGGGTTGTACAACCACTTTGGCAACAACTTTATCTAACCCTGCAGGACCAACTGTAGCGGTTACGCCATTTACGGTAACTTGTTTTGGTACAAATAATGGTTCTGCAACTGCCGTTGCATCGGGCTCAGGTCCGTTCAGTTTCACGTGGAGTCCGGCATCTACATCCGTTGTGGCCGGTGCAACCACAACTGCAACCGGTTTAGGATCCGGAAATTACAATATTACCGTTTCAGATAACAATGGTTGTATCACCAGTCAATCGTTAAATATCACACAACCTACTTCAGTAACCATCACATCAAATGTTTCAAATGCATTATGTAATTCTACTTGCAATGGTTCTATCACCACAAATGTTTTAGGTGGAACACCTGGTTATACCTATTCATGGTTACCGGCTCCATCCATAACAGTGGGTCAGGGTTCAGGAACTGTTTCATCATTGTGCGCAGGTAATTATACTTTAAATCTTACAGACGCTAATGGTTGTGCAAATACCAGAACCTTTGCGATCACAGCACCAAGTTCTTTAACGGTAACATCAACACAAACAAATGTTAATTGTAATTCATTCTCTACTGCAGCTATTTCATTAACGGTTGCAGGTGGTTCACCGGGTTATTCATTTACTTGGAGTCCTGTTTCTTCAAATAACAGCTCGGTAAGTAACTTGCCAATTGGTACTTATACTGTTGTTATTGCCGATGTAAACAATTGTAATACTACTCGAACATTTACAATTACTCAACCAACAGCTTTAGGTCATACAGTAACAACTACAAATAATGCTTGTAATGCTTTATGTAATGGAACTGCTTCACAAGTTGTTACAGGTGGTACACCAACCTATTCATTCAGTTGGTCAAGCAGCGCAGCTACAACGCAATCGCTTGGTGCTTTATGTGCCGGAAATTACACTGCAAATGTTGTTGATGGAAATGGATGTGTATCAAGCAGAACATTTGTGATCACACAACCAACAGCTATTTCAGTTACGGCTACACCATCACATCCAAAGTGTAATTCAGCATGTAACGGATCTATCACAACAAACGTTGGTGGTGGTAATGGCGGTTATTCTTATGCTTGGTCTCCTTCAGGATCAGGAGCTAACCCAACCGGATTATGCGCAGGTATTTACACTTTAACAGTAACGGATGCCAGTTTGTGTTCAGGAAACGCAGTTGTAACATTAACGAACCCACCATTAGCGCTGGCAAATGTAACTTTTACCAATCCTTTATGTAACTCAAATTGTAATGGTATTGCTTCAAGTAATCCTGTAAATGTAACAGCTCCTATATCTTATACATGGAGCCCTACCGTTCCATTGCAAACCGCACAAACCGCTACTGGATTATGTTCCGGTACTTATAGTGTTTTCATTAGTGATGCAAATGGTTGTACCGATGTTCAACAAGTAACCTTAACTAATCCACCTTCATTAACGGTTAATCCATCGGTATTGCCTGCAACCTGCGGAAGTTCAAATGGAACAATTAGTATTGGAATCAGCGGCGGTACACCTACTTACGCTGTTAACTGGTTTGCACCGGTCTCTTCAACAAATACTTTGGTTACCAATTTAGCTGCCGGCATTTATACCGTTTCAGTGGCAGATGCAAATGGTTGTACCAATACAATCACAATACCAATGAGCAATGCAAACGGACCAAGCTCAGCGATAATCACTCAAACAAATGTAAATTGTAATTCACAATGTACAGGCGCAGCTTCCATTGGTGTGGTAACCGGCGGTACACCAGGCTATACGTTATCATGGGTTGTTCCTCCTTCAACTTCTTCAATAAATCCTCAGTCTAATTTGTGTGCCGGAACATATACGGCGCAAATAAGAGATGCGAATAATTGTTTATTATTCCAGTCAATTACAATTACAGAGCCACCGCCAATAGACGATAACGAGATCGTATCAAATGCATTATGTTCAGGTGTTTGTACAGGAAGTATTGTAGTAAATCCTACTGGAGGTTCAGGTTTATATGCATACCAATGGAGCTCATCTCCTTCAACTGTAAATACAGCTACCGGATTATGTGTAGGCGTGCAAACGGCAACAATTACCGATGTGTTGTTAGGATGTACCTTTACGGCTACCTATAATATAAATGGCACAATAAATCTAACAAGTGCTATTGCGAGTACATCAAATCAGTGTTTTGGAAACTGTAATGGTAGTTCAACTGTAACTTCAACCGGTGGAGGAACGCCGCCATATACGTATAACTGGAGCAATAGCCAAAATGGAGTAGTTGCAACTAATTTATGTAATGGAACTTATTCATTGATCATCACTGATAATAATGGATGTAACAATACATTCACAACGGCGATCACGTCACCTAATGCCATCTCTTTATTACCTGCTATCACTCAACCTTCATGTGGATTGTGTAATGGGTCATCCACCATTACGGCTTCAGGAGGCACTGGTCCTTACACGTATTCTTGGACAACAAGTGGCACAGGAACGGTTGAAGCAAACCTTTGTGCAGGTTTATATCAAGTGCTGGTAACCGATAACAATGGTTGTACGCAATTAACCAATATACCGGTAAGTAATTCATCGGGTATAACCGGCGAAACATTTAATATTCAAAACGAGTTGTGTTTTAATGATTGTAATGGATCAGTAACCGTAACACCAATAGGTGGTAATTTACCGATATCTTTTAACTGGATCAGTCCTGCATCTACCAATAGCGTTATCACCAATTTATGTGGCGGTACCTATTTTGTCCAAATGACAGATGCTCAAGGATGTATTCGTACAAGTTCGGTAGCTGTTAACTCTGCAACTAACATTATCATTACGCCAACTGTTTTTGCTCCTTCTTGCGCAACTAATAATGGTACTGTTGTTGTAAATGTAACAGGTGGTACCGGAACGTATACCTATAATTGGTCGCCAGCCGGAAACACGGCAACATTAAATAACGTTGGCGCCGGAATTTACACAGTAACAGTTACTGATGGTGTTTGTACAAAAACGGCTGCTGTTACTGTGAACAATGTTACCTCACCGATTATTCTTTCTACAAAATCAGATAATGGATGTGTTGGCTTACCTTGTATTGGTTCGGTAGCAATCACACCGACATTGGGCACTCCTGGTTACACAGTAAACTGGAGTAATGGAAACACAACAAACACCGTAACTAATTTATGTGGTGGAGTAATTTCTGTAACGGTTACAGATGCTGCAGGATGTTCTGCCGTTCAATCCTTTACTATTGATCAAAATCCTGCGCTTAACCTGAGTTTACCGGCTATAGCGCAATTAGATTGTAATAATGATTGCGACGCATCGATCACCTTAGTTCCAAGTGGCGGTACATTACCATATACCATCACATGGGTGCCGTCAACAACAGTAACTCCTTCAAATCCACTAAATAATTTATGTGCAGGCAGCTATACCGGTATTGTAACCGATTCGAAGGGTTGTGTGGTAACCACAAGCATTGATATTTTAAATCCGGCAGCGTATTCATTAACGGCGAATGTTGTTAATGCTTCATGTAACTCTGCAAATGATGGTGCTGCTACAACAACGGTAAGTGGTGGTACACCAACGTATACATTCAGTTGGACAGGTCCTGCTACCTTTACTACACAAAATATATCTAATGCAACACCTGGTACATATACTTTCTCTATCATTGATTCTAAAGGCTGTCAGAAGGATACAACAATCGTTATTATTCCATCCTTTACAGTATTGGCAAATGCAGGAAGAGACACATCTTTCTGTACCAATAATTCAATTTTATTGAATGGTAATAACTCTATCAATGCCTTAAATTACGAATGGAGTTTAGCGCCGGTAAGCGCCAGCATTGCTAATACATCAACAACAATGGTTTTACCGCCAATTGGAACAAATACTTATGTGTTATTGGTAACTTCTTCAATTGCGATCTGTTTTGATTATGATACAGTTGTTGTAAATACAAATCCATTACCAAACGTAAGTGCGGGTCCAACATTCAGTATGCCATTGTTCAGTTCAACTGTTATTGGTGGAAGTCCAACTTCAGCCACAGGTGTAACTTACACATGGATCCCTTCAAACACATTAAGTGATCCTAATGTACCAAACCCAACTGCTTCTAATACGATCAACACAACTTATACCGTGTTTGTAACAGATGCTAATGGTTGCGTAAGTAGCAGTACCGTAGACATTTTGATCTTCCCTGAGATCAAGATCCCTAATGGATTTAGTCCGAATGCTGATGGACGAAATGATTCTTGGATCATTGATAATATTCAGCAGTTCACTGAGAGTAGGGTTGAGGTTTACAATCGCTGGGGTGAATTGTTATTTACATCGCCTCCGGGATATCCTACACCATTCGATGGTAAGTACAAAGGAAAAGATCTTCCGGTTGGAACATATTATTACATTATCAATTTGAACCATGTTGCTTATCCTGACGCATACACAGGCCCATTAACCATATTCAGATAAAAGAAAAATGAAAAAGTTACAATACATAATTGCGCTTCTTTTACTGAATGTTACATTTGGGTTAGCGCAGCAATTGCCGCAGTATACGCAGTATATGCTTAATGAAATGGCAATAAATCCTGCCGTTGCCGGTAAGGAAGATTATGCTGATGTGAGATCAAATAACAGATATCAATGGTCGGGTATCACTGATGCGCCAAGGACATACATGTTAACGTGCCACGGACCGTTAAAGTTAAAGAACATGGGCTTAGGTATGCATTTGTATACTGATATTGTTGGACCAACACGTCGTACAGGTTTAAATTTTGCATATGCGTATCATTTAAAAATAAAGGATGATATGTATGTATCCATGGGATTAAGCGCAGGTATTTTACAGTGGGGTATTGATGGATCAAAATTAATATTACGTGAAGAAGGTGATGCAAATCTATTAAACTCATACAGAACAACCCTAGTACCTGATTTTGGAACCGGGGCTTATTTCTACAAAAAAAATCGTTTTTACTTTGGTATCTCGGCACCTCAGATCTATCAGGCACCAATAAAGCTGTACACCAATTCAACGGATAACAGTAAGATCGTAACGCATTTAAATGTAAATGGCGCTTATAAGTTTGATATTGGCGAAGACTTTAAGATCGAACCTTCATTTTTATTGAAATGGGCTTCTCCGGCGCCAATTAAAATTGATGGAGGATTACGTGTGATCTATCAAGAACAAGTTTGGCTAGGTGGCGCATACCGCCATAACGATGCATTTACGGCCATGGTGGGTTATATGTATAAAGATTATTTGATGTTTGGATACTCTTACGATTTCACAACAACCAATATCAGAAATTACTCCACCGGAACTCATGAAGTTATGCTTGGAATCCGATTTTCACGCAAGCAAGCATCTACCTGGGAAACCAAAAAATAATCCTATTTCATTTAGATTAAACCACCTTTTCTTTCTACCAATTTTTCTGACTCTAACAAACTTATTTAGAATCATTATAAATATGAATTGTTGTTAAAAAAAATAAAAAAAACCTTATTTTTTTATCAATCTTCTGCTAAATTTGCTCCCAGTTTATGTCATTATTTTGTCATAAATAACAAATTTTAAGACTCCTTTTTATTCGAAATATGAAAAATTATAAGTGTTGTAGCCCTCTCCAAATCTTGTTTGCAGCGATTCTCTTCTTAACATTTAGTTTCAAATTATCTGCTCAGGATGGTGAAAAGTTATTTAAGCAAAACTGTGCTGTGTGCCACGCTGCACATACCGATCAGCGCCTTACAGGTCCTGGTTTAAAGGGATTATTTGACAGGGTTCCAAAGGCCCCAACTGCTGAAGCTTGGTTAACCAAGTGGATCCTCAATAACGAAGCAGTTATTAAGAGCGGAGATCCTTACGCAAACAAGCTTTACAATGAGTATGGCAAGGCTGCAATGACGGTTTTCGAAGGTCAGTTAACTGAAAAAGATGTTGAGGCTATTTTGAACTACATCAAAACTCCTCCTGCTCCTCCTACTCCAGTTGATGGTGGAGGTAATAAAGGTGATGTTGCAGTTGAAGAAGGATCAAAAGGCGGTATCGAGCCGATATATTTGATCTTAGGTTCAGTTGTTGTATTGATCATCTTATTGTATTCTTTACGCAGTGTTCGTCATTCATTACAAAACTCAGCAAACAGAGCTGAAGGTAAAGCAGAAAATCCTGAGATCTCATTTGGTGAAGAGGTGAAGCAGTGGATGTCTGGTCACCGCCGTTTAGTTGGTGTGTTTGTGATCATCATTGCTTTTGGAGGTATGAAATCATGTTGGGATGCTTGCTACAACATTGGTGTATACTACGATTGGAAAACACAAAAAGGTTACAAGCCTGAGCAGCCAATTAAATTCTCTCACAAATTACACGCTGGTGATAATGAGATCGCTTGTCAGTATTGCCACAGTTCAGTTGAAAAATCTCGTCACGCAGGAATCCCTTCAGTTAACATCTGTATGAACTGTCACAAAGGAATTCAAAAAGGACCACAATACGGCGAAAAAGAGATCGCTAAGATATACGAAGCAGCAGGTTTCGATCCTTCGAAAAACACTTATGATCCTGCAAAACAAAATCCTATCAAATGGATCAAAGTTCACAATTTACCTGATCACGTTTATTTTAACCACTCACAACACGTAGTAGTTGGTAAGATCGAGTGTGCTACCTGTCATGGTAACTTAAAAGAAATGACCGTTGCTGAACAAAAGAATCCATTAACAATGAAGTGGTGTATTGAGTGTCACCGCAAAACAGAAGTTGCAATGGAAGGTAACGCTTATTACGATCGTTTACACAAAGCACTTAAAGAAAAATATGCTGGTAAATTCGATGTGAAATTTACAGTTGATAAGATCGGTGGCTTAGAGTGTGCTAAGTGTCACTATTAATTTAATTAAGAAACATTAAGAACGAAATAACTAATGTCTATGTCAAAAAAGTATTGGAGAGGCTTACCGGAGTTGCATAACAGCCCGGAGTTTCAAGAACAAGCTAAAAATGAGTTTGCAGAACCTCTTCCTATTGATGAGTTTTTAAACAGCGACGAAGCTGAAAGCAAAGGAACATCACGTCGTGATTTCTTAAAGGTAATGGGTTTTTCTACAGCAGCGGTTGCACTTGCGGCTTGCGAAACGCCTGTGAACAAATCTATACCTTACGTTGTAAAACCTGAGGAGGTAACACCAGGTGTTGCTAACTTTTACGCTTCAACTTTCTACGATGGTCATGATTACGCATCTATCTTAGTAAAAACAAGAGAAGGTCGTCCGATCAAGATCGAAGGAAATGATCTGTCAAAAGTTTCTCACGGCGGAACAACTGCTCGTGTTCAGGCTTCTGTACTTGGTTTATACGATGGTGCACGTTTACGTGGCCCATTAGTTAAAGGTAAAGATGCTACATGGAGTTCTGCAGACGAAACTGTTGCAAAGGCATTAACTGCTGGTGGAGCCGTTCGTATCTTAACTTCAACAATTATCAGTCCTTCAACAAAAGCAGTAATTGCTGAATTCACTGCAAAATATCCAAGTGCACAACATGTAACTTACGATGCTATTTCTTATAACGCTTTAACATTGGCAAATAAGAATGTGTTTGGTAAGTCAGTTGTTTCATCATACGATTTTTCAAAAGCTCAAACTATTGTAGGTATTGCTTGTGATTTCTTAGGAAACTGGTTAAACCCAATTGAGTTTGCAAAACAATACGCTGCTGCACGTAAGGTTACTAAAGATAAACCTGAAATGAGCAAGCACTATCATTTTGAGGCAACTTTATCTTTAACGGGCGCAAACGCTGATAACCGTTATATGGTTAAGCCATCTGAGTTAGGTAAGGTTACTTTAGCTTTATTTAATGAGGTTGCATCTGCTACTGGAAATTCAAAAGCTACAGGAGAAGAGAAGATCTCGAATGCAGAAGCTGTTAAAGCAATTAAAAAAGCTGCTGAAGAGTTAGTAAAACATAAAGGACAATCATTAGTTGTTTCTGGTGTAAACGATGAAGGTGTTCAAACTTTAGTTAACGGAATTAATAAAATGCTTGACAACTACGGTAAAACTGTGGATGTTGAGATGCATTATAATTTAAAACAAGGTGATGATAAAGCATTTGCTGAATTAGTTGCTGATATGGCTTCTGGTAAAGTTGGTGTTTTAATGACCTACAACTGTAATCCGGTTTATACATCACCTGCTTCAATGAAGTTTGCAGATGCATATAAGAAAGTTGCAACAAAAGTTTCTTTCTCAAATGTGTTAGATGAAACTTCTCAGATGGCTGATGTTGTTTGTCCTGATCACCATTATTTAGAGTCATGGAATGATGCTAACCCTAAGCGTGGTCATTATTCATTGCAACAACCTACTATCAATCCGATCTTTGCAGCTCCTCGTCATGAAGGTACTCGTCAGTTCCAGGATTCATTATTAAAATGGTCTGGTGTTAAGGCTGATTATTTATCATACATTCAAGGTTACTGGAACAACCGTGTATTCCCTGCGCAAGGTAAATTCTTAGATTTCCCTAGTTTCTGGGCTAATGCATTACACGATGGTGTTGTTAAAGTAGCTGTTCACAAGGTTGTGCCTACTATTGAGCCAATGGCAAAAGATAGTACAGGTAAACCGGTATTAGCTGGTGTAGCAACTGCAATTGTTGAAGCAGCAGCTGATAGTTTACATATTGAAGCACCAAAGAAGGAAGAGCCAAAAGTTGTGGCTCCTGTTGCTGAGGTTTTACCTACACCTGATTACAACAAAGCTGCATCAATGGCAACTTCTGTTAAAGGTGGAGCAATTGAATTATTTGTATATGAAAAAATTGGTTTAGGTAACGGTAACCAAAGTAATAATCCTTGGTTAATGGAATTACCTGATCCTATCTCTAAAGTAACCTGGGATAACTACATTACCATGAGCCCTATTGACGTTAAAGCAATGGGTTTAAATGAAATGTTACGTCAGGATATCATTGCTAGTGTTGTTGAATTATCAGTAGGTGGAACAAAAGTAACTGTTCCTGTTTATCCTCAACCTGGTCAGGCTCCTGGCACAATTGGTTTAGCTTTAGGTTATGGCCGTACTGCTGAGGCAATGAAGGTAGCGAATGGTGTAGGTGTAAATGCCTTCCAATTCCTTACTGTTACAAATGATACAGTTCAACCGATCGTTGGAAATGTTTCTGTAAACAAAACAACTGATACTCATAAATTCGCTGCAACTCAAATTCAACACACCATTATGGGTCGTGAAGAATATTTATTGCGCGAAACATCATTAAATGAGTATAAGTCAAAAGATAAAGAATATTATAACCCGGCTGCAATGTTACCAGTACATGGTGGTGGTAAAAAGCATGTTAATGAGATCGACTTATGGAATCAACATGAGCGTTTGAATCACAAATGGGGATTAACAATTGATATGACTTCGTGTATCGGTTGTTCTGCTTGTGTTGTAGCTTGTACTTCTGAGAATAACGTTGCAGTTGTTGGTAAAGAAGAGGTTTCTAAATCGCGTGATATGTTCTGGTTACGTATCGATCGTTATTATACTTCTGATGTTACTAAGCAATCTGCAGACGCTCATGGTTTAGGTGAAACTAAGAAGATGTACATTGATATGGAAAATCCTTCGGCAAATCCAAAGGTAACTTTCCAACCAATGATGTGTCAACATTGTAATCACGCTCCTTGTGAAACTGTTTGTCCGGTATTAGCTACCAGCCACAGTACAGAAGGTTTAAATATGATGACTTACAACCGTTGTATCGGTACTCGTTACTGTGCTAACAACTGTCCGTTCAAGGTTCGTCGTTTCAACTGGTTTAACTACAATGCAAACGCTGATTTTGCAGATGTAAATCCAGCACAAAGTGAACTAGGCCGTATGGTGTTAAACCCAGACGTAGTAGTTCGTTCACGTGGTGTAATGGAGAAATGTTCAATGTGTCAGCAACGTTTACAAGCTGGTAAATTAGCAGCTAAAAAAGCTGGTACACCATTACAAGATGGTTCTATCAAAACTGCTTGTCAGCAAGCTTGTCCTACTAACGCCATCATGTTTGGTGATGTTAACGATGAGAATGCAGAGATCAACAAGTGGAGAGAAGATGATAAACATTACTTCTTATTAGAAGAAGTAGGTGTAAAACCAACTGTATCTTACTTATTGAAAGTTAGAAATGTTGAAGAGCAAATCACTTTCTATGGTGAATCTGAAGGAAATGGCGCAGGTCATGGTGCAGGTCACGGAGAAGGTCATGGCGAAAAACATGAAGAGCACAAAGAAGAAAAACATTCATAATTAATTAAAAACTTATTCATAATATAATATGCACGCAGAATCAGAAATAAGGGAACCGTTGATCATTGGTAATAAAAGTTACCGCCAGATCACTGACGATATTATTGCGCCAATTGAAGGTAAAGCTGCTAAAGGGTGGTACACATTGATCACACTTTGTGGTTTGGCTTTCTTATGGGGTTTAGGAAGTTTAGCTTATACCATTGGTGTTGGTATTGGTTCATGGGGTAGTAACAATGGTGTTGACTGGGCTTGGGATATTACCAACTTCGTTTGGTGGATCGGTATCGGTCACGCTGGTACATTGATCTCTGCCGTGTTGTTATTATTCCGTCAGAAATGGCGTATGGCTATCAACCGTTCTGCAGAGGCGATGACGATCTTCGCGGTACTTTGTGCGGCTATTTTCGTAACCTTACACACTGGTCGTCCTTGGTTAGATTATATGTTATTTCCTTTACCAAATCAGTTTGGTAGTTTGTGGCCTAACTTTAACTCACCATTATTGTGGGACGTATTTGCGGTATCAACTTACGCAACCGTTTCAATTGTTTTCTGGTACATTGGTTTAATTCCTGACTTTGCAATGATCCGCGACCGCGTGATCAAGCCTTGGCAAAAAAAGTTCTACGGTATCCTTTCGTTTGGTTGGGGTGGTGGAGCTCGTCACTGGAGCCGTTTCGAAGAGGTTTCATTGGTACTTGCAGGTTTATCAACACCATTAGTATTCTCAGTACACTCTATCGTATCCTTTGACTTCGCAACCTCAGTAGTACCTGGTTGGCATACAACAATCTTCCCTCCATATTTCGTATCTGGTGCGGTATTCTCAGGTTTCGCAATGGTATTAACCTTAATGTTAGTGGTTCGTAAGATCTACAAATTAGAGGCTTATTTAACCATCAAACATATTGAGTACATGAACATCGTTATCATCACAACTGGTTCAATTGTTGGTGTGGCATACTTAACTGAGTTGTTCGTAGCTTGGTATAGTGGTGTTGAGTGGGAACAATATGCGTTCTTAAATCGCGCTACTGGTCCTTTAGCTTGGAGTTACTGGGCAATGATGACTTGTAACGTTATCTCTCCACAGTTATTCTGGTTCAAGAAGATCCGTACATCGGTTGTAGCAACTTTCATATTATCTATTGTAGTAAATATTGGTATGTGGTTCGAGCGTTTCGTAATTATCGTTCCAACATTGTGCCGTACGTATTTGCCTTCAACTTGGAATACTTATGCACCTTCATTCATTGATATTGGAATTTTTGTTGGAACAATTGGTTTCTTTGGTGTTTGTTTCTTGTTATTCTCTCGTTATTTCCCTGTAATTGCACAGGCCGAGTTAAAAACAATTTTAAAATCATCAGGTCAACAACAAAAATTAGATGCAGCATCGCATGCACATGCAGCTCATCATTAATAATTAATAAAGAAGAAAAAATTATATGGCAACTAAACAAATTATACACGGAGTTTTTGGCGATGAGGTGCCAATGCTTGAAGCTTGTAAAAAATTAAGAGCTGCTGGTATCCGTATCAAAGACGTATTTTCTCCAATGCCGGTTCACGGAATTGATGGCGTAATTGGTGTACCACGTACTCGTATCGCAATTTGCGCATTTATTTACGGTATCACCGGAACTTCATTAGCTACATTAATGATGTGGTACATGATGGTTCACGATTGGCCAAATGATATTGGTGGTAAACCAAACTGGACATATTACATGAACGTTCCGGCTTTCATTCCAATTACATTTGAAGCTACCGTATTTTGTGCTGCTCACGGTATGGCTTTAACTTACTTTTTACGTTGTTGGTTGGTTCCTGGTGCAAGAGCAAAAAACCCTGATCCTAGAACAACTGATGATAAATTCTTGATCTATCTTGAATTGAACGACGAGCAATCAAAAAAGGCTGAGTCTATCTTAAAAGAAAATGGTGTTGAAGAAGTAAATTTCAAAGGTACCATTCACATTGAACCAAAGTTTTAAAGAGATTTAAAGATGAAAATGAATTATAAAAATATAAAACTTGTAGTATCGGGTGCGCTATTAACACTTGTACTTGCAGGTTTAACGTCTTGTGGTAAAAAAGATGAAAACAGTCCGGGTGTAGAGTTTATGCCTGATATGTATCGTTCTCCTTCATTGGAATATTACAGTATTCACACCATAGATGGTGATACTGCAAATAACGCTATGTTACCTGTAAAAGGTACCGTTGCTCGCGGATACATGCCCTATGGTTATGAAAATACAACTGAAGGTTATGAAGCAGCAGGTTTAAATCTTAAAAACCCTTTAAGTGCTGCTGATCGTGAGAAATGGGAAAAAGAAGGTGAAGTATTATATGGTAAGTTTTGTATCCATTGCCATGGTGCTACTGGCGCAGGTGATGGTAAGGTAGCAGGTAAATTACCTGGTCCGCCTCCTTCATACAGTGGTGCGTTGAAAAATTTACCTGAAGGAAAGATCTTTCATTCGATCACTTACGGTAAAAACTCAATGGGTTCGCATGCAAGCCAGTTAACTGCTGAAGAGCGTTGGAAATTGGTATATTATGTACAAAAATTACAAGGACCAAAAGAAACTGCACCGGCTGATAGCACTAAAGCAGCAGCTCCTGCAGCAGCTCCGGCACCTACAACAGCAGCAGCACATCATTAATAATTATTATACAAACGAATTACAATATGAGCACAGATAACTTAAAATTTACGGTACCA
>JBIKKW010000222.1:0-3360 GCA_044360115.1 Bacteroidia bacterium | reverse complement strand
TTCCGGGGGTAAATTTTATTAGCAATCCGATACGCATTAAAACGGTCGCTAGCACTACGCCATCAATCCCTATTGTCAAATTAAATTGTTTACACACCACCCATGCCCATAATACGCTGAATGCTGTTGTTATCAATGACAGGACGCCAAAACGCAGGTAGTCCTCTAAAGAAAAAGAATATATTTCGGAAATTAGAGTATTGATGTTGTGAATTATTTTACCGACAAAACCCAAAGGAAACTTTTTGTGAAGCCTTAAAAAAAATAGGCGAAGCACTGGCCACAAGAAAAGGTTTAAAGCCATTGCAGCAAAAATAAACGCCAAGAGCCCATTGAAATGAAATGAAAAAACAAAACCAAGCCCGATAAGCCCATCTAATGTTAATTCAAGGGCAAACAACCAAAGATAATTGGCTGAGATTTTTAAATATCCCAATTGATAGCGGGCCTTCATCAACGCAGAAAAGTAAACGAAACTTCCTTGAATAGGTATCAAAAGGCCCCATAAGTTCATAGCATGGGGTAGCTGAAATGTCATTAACCACCCAAATTGGACGTTCTGCCTTTCTAACAACTTTTTTAATACCCAACTGGTTAAAAAAAATAACTTTAACACAAATAAACATGAAATTACAAAAAACGTGGCGGGTGTTTCTTGAAAATAGACCTTTTGAAAAACTGGTTGAGAAAAGTAAATAGCTAAACCAATAAGTAATATTCCAAGTACCGAAGACCAGACATTCTTATTTAAGTGAAAATTCAAAGGTCAGTTATAAACGCCTTAATCGTTTCAATGTGCTAAACCATGCAACGGATAGATAAGCATACATATTTCTAAAAAAGAAAGTAATAATCAAAATCGCTTTTTGATACCCTTTATACTGTGACGTTGCCAACACCCCTGCAACACCAACAAAATCCCAAAAGTGAGGCCAAAAAGCTTCAATTGCGTTTGTCCGAAAATCATGGCTGTCAGTCATGTCTTTAATGTATGCGACCTCTGGACAATAACCCCAGTTGAAGCGACTGAATAAAATATGGCAAAAAGGGCCTTCGCCTACTACATTGGGATAAAAAAAAGTCGAATGCCAAAAACCAATGTGGGTTTCCAAAATTTCTCGCCTAAAAATACCGCCAATTAGTTGATAGCCAATATAAGATTCTGTGATTAACTTAAAGTGGTTTCGAAATTTTGAATCACTCAAGGGTAACCTTAAATTGCGAGAAAACATTCTTTTTTCATTGCCGTCTTTTGAAATGTAAACATGTTCACTTTTTGGAAATGCAAAATCCGACTTGGTGTTTACAAGGGTCTGAAATAATTTTTCTAAATACGTTTCATCTGATAAGGAGTCGTCATCGCTCAGCCACATAAAAAAAGGCTGACCCGTAGATTTCAACAAGTACTTGAAATTTCCTGCGGCACCCAAATTGTCATTTTGCTTGACGTATTTAACATCTGTTTTTGATTCTAATGTATTCAAAATTAGGTGTTCTAGCGATGGGCCAACAGAGTCGTTATCCGAAATAATTATTTCTTTTGGAAGAACTGTTTGGTTGGCTAAGCCAGTTAAAACACGACAGAGCGATTTTGGCCTTTTGTAGGTTGCTATTCCAATACTTAAACTAATTGTATTTTTCTCCATAAATTCTACTGCCTGCTTTGCATTATTTTATTCTTTTTAAATAACCATCGGGGGCAACGGTAATTAATAATTTATTCTGTATTTGAGTGTCAATGATAAATTCAGTATTGTTTTTTACAAAATCCCAAACCGCAGTTTTAGGATTGTTACCTGGACCCCAAGGGCGATCTAGAAACATCTCTTTAGGTAAGTCTTCAACAATAGTGTCAAAAACAACACAATAGCTTCCTATGCTTGTCAATGATGCGTAAGCCTGAAGCTCAGCTAAAACATGTTCATGAGTGTGATTGGAATCCAAACAAACCAGAATTCGCTTATAATTTCTAGAAATCCAATGAACTTGACTCACAATTTCAGGTGCAATACTTGACCCCTCAAGCATTTCTATTCTAGATGCCATTGGGTGCGCCTCGATGGCAGCCCTATTGTGCGGCCTGATTTCAATATCAATACCTAACACTTTTCGTTTAGATTGAACCGGATTCATTACACTACCTTCTTCTATAGCCTCACACATATCTAACAAAGCAAGCATGGATGCGCTCAAAATGAGCGAACCGCCATGGGCAATACCCGTTTCAATTATTAAATCAGGTTTTACTTGCCAAATCAATTCCTGTATGGCCACCATGTCTTGCGGATACTGAATAATTGGTCTGCCAAGAATTGAAAAATCATATGAATATTTTGGGGGGATTGAGGCTTGAATAAATTGAAAAGCACTTTGATTAAGGTCGAGCTTTGAGGATTTTAAATCCATTGGGGTTTCTATTTTCTCTTTTGATTTCTTCATTTTTCTACTGTTATGTATTTAAACTTGTTTTGAGATTCTTTTATGATTTCTTCGAGATAATTGGAGTTCATCACATAAATGTAGGCCCCGGCTGGCAATTCCTGCAATGCTTTGATTGGCGAAATTATCTCACAACCTGTAACAGGAAGAAATTTGCCTTGCTTTTGGGGATTACTATCAATTACATTGGTGACCTTTAGCCCTAAACGTTCACAAAGAATGCTAAAGATGACCCCTTTGGATGCACCACCCCAAACATAAAAAGGTTCTTTCGCGATTTTATGGCTGTAAGTAAAATCTGGAGGAAATGACAACCGTTTAAGCCTATTAAAAGTAGGTTTTCTTAGGGTTGAAAGGTCCGCAATAATGTACAAATATTGATTCCCAAAAAAACGCCCCTTTTTTACTATATGTGTAAATAAATTATCAAAGTCAGACAATCGAAAATAGTTAACGTGCTCGTAAAATATATCATACCAAGCACGTTTCTTTAAAATCCAATCAAAGCAAGGCACCTCGATGAAAATAAGGCCACCACCTCCATTCGCTTCTTTTAACTTAAATAAAAACTCATATGGGTCCCAGATATGCTCCAAAACATGACGTAAAATCAATCCCTTAGCCGGAGATATGATAATTCCTGGCTCAAAATTTTTTTTTATAATTCGTGGGTTTGAACCAGCGTAGGTTGAATCAAACCCAACTACATCGGCTCCTTGATTTTGCAACATTTCTAAAAAGTATCCCTTCCCACAACCAACCTCAATTAGGCGTTCTTTCCCTAAATAAGTCTCAATCAGAGTTAAAACTTGACTTAAATGCTGTTTGAAAAATGGCGAAAATGATTGTTCATTATCATAATTATGATCGTAAGTTATTAATGATGGATTGAATGCGGAATTAAAAATTAATCCGGTTTTT
>JBIKKW010000220.1:0-3380 GCA_044360115.1 Bacteroidia bacterium | reverse complement strand
TGGAAACCTATTTAAAAAAGCTGGTGAATGTAAAACCAATAACTAAGCAATCGTTTAAAACACTAAAGGAGAAACTAAAACCATCGGATGCAATAATTGATATTTCGTGGTACGAAAATGTGGAGAAGGATAGCACATCGCAGCAACGCTACGCGGCTTTGCTCATGAAAGGTAACTCCCCCGTTTTAGAATGTGTTTTAATTGGGAACGAACAGTTTGATGCAAATGCCGCTTTAACTAAATACAACGAGCTAATTGAAAACGAGTTAAAAGATTCTGTTTCTTATCAATTGTTTTTTAAAAGTATAGCCGATCAGCTTCAGGGAATAAAACGTTCTTACGTATCTACTAAAGGGGTTTATAATAAAGTTAATATAGAGACCTTATATGACACAAAAACAAATACGTATGTGTTGGATAAAATGGATGTGGTGTATTTGCCAAACTTGAATTCGTTACAAAACATAAATGCTGTTGGAAATACAAAACTAACGGCCGAATTGATAGGTAACCCTGATTTTAATTATGATTTTAGAAAGCCCGGTATAAAAGCAGATAAGGCAAAAACACAATTATTGGCAAAGCGTTTTGGTTTAACGGATGTAGCCGAATTGCCCGGTACCGAAAAAGAATTGAATGACATTACTGCACAATTAAAACAAAAAAGCTGGACAGTAAAAGTGTTTACCCGTGAACAAGCGAGTGAAGAGAATTTGCATAAGGTTCAATCGCCAAAGTTATTGCACATTGCCACGCATGGTTATTTTTTAAAGCATATTGAAAGTGATGAAAGCAAATTTCTTGGATTTAATACCATGGCTTTTTCACAGTTAGAGGATCTGCGCTCGGGCTTAATATTGGCAGGGGCATCGATAAATACACAAGATTCGGTTTTAACCGAGGCTAGTAAAGATGGTATTTTAACGGCGCGTGAAGCCTCGGTATTAAATTTAACCAATACCGATCTGGTGGTGCTATCTGCCTGCCAAACGGGCTTGGCCATTGAAACCTTTAATGCGGGCGTAATTGGTTTACAACAAGCCTTTAGCAATGCCGGCGCTAAAAATTTAATATTAAGTTTATGGCCGGTTGACGATAATGCTACGCAATTATTAATGGTTAAGTTTTACGAATATTGGTTACCAAATGCAACTAACGAAAATATTTCTGTTGCTTTTAAAAAAGCGCAATTAGATGTAAAACAAAAATATCCGCATCCGTATTATTGGGGTGCTTTTGTGTTGTTGAAGAATTAGGAGGGGACGCAGGAAGCAGGAGACAAGAAGGAAGGACGGAAAGAAGTAGAGCCTTTTTAAAGCTAATTTACACAGTTGGTTAGCATTCAGAAAAAATGGTAATAATTTATATATTTGGTAGGAGGAATGAAGATCAATGCCATAAAATGTTTTTGTTTCCCTGGTTCTAATCCTGGAGGTATCACCAACGAATTTAGAGTTCAAATAGAATTATAAAAAATGAAAAATTTATTTACGATTATTACTATTTTTTTAATGTTAGGGGTATACTCTTGTACAAAAAGTAAGACACGTCAAAATATTGATAATGTTAAGAAAATAAGAATTGGAATGATTGTAGATTCCGTCCAAATAATAATGGGAAAGGAAGATGAATTAATTTCTAATGATAAGGCATATAAGACTGATGATGAAAGCTATCCTTATATCTCATTTGAATATGATAGTCTTAATAGAGTTTCAAGAATATTTTCACCAACTAATTCAAAAGGATACTAATATGGGTTATTTCTAGACCCGCTCGCGCGGATTTGTAATCCGTGCCTGTAAAAAGTTTTATTTTAAATCTATAATCGCATTTTCTGTTGGGAAAACACGAAACTTTGTGCCTTTGTGCCTTCGTGGCTTTCCTTCGACTCCTTGCCTTGCAACCCGCTCGCGCGGATTTGTAATCCGTGCCTGTAAAAAGTTTTTGTTTTAAAGCTATAAATGTATTTTCTGCTGGGAAAACACGAAACTTTGTGTCTTTGTGGCTATCCTTCGACTCCCTGCCCTGCAGGCAGGCGGGCGCTCAGGATGACAAATGAAAAAAGTAAAAAATCTTCTTATTCAAAGTAATCCTTCATTCTTTCAAAAAAGCTTTTTTGATTTTTTGGAGGATTTGGTTTAAAGTTTTTTGAGTCGCGTAATTGCACCCGCTCACGCGGATTTGCAATCCGTGTCACCAAAACGCGAATCATTGTTCAGAACAATTTAATTAGCACAAACTTTTAATGCACGGATTACAAATCCGCGCAAACATCCGGAAAACACGAAACTTTGTGTCTTTGTGCCTTCGTGGCTATCCTTCGACTCCTCCCGATTGCTATCGGGACAGGATGACAAATGAAAAAAGTGAAAAATCTTCTTACTCAAAATAATCCTTCATTCTTTCAAAAAAACTTTTTTGATTTTTTGGAGGATTTGGTTTAAAGTTTTTAGAGTCGCGTAATTGCTCCATCATTTTCTTTTCATCGCTCGATAAGTTGGTTGGTGTATATACACTTACTTCAACCATTAGGTCGCCTTTGTAATACGAATTTACATCGGGTAAGCCTTTGCCTTTTAAGCGCAATACTTTACCGCTTTGTGTGCCCGGCTCAATTTTTATTTTTGCTTTTCCTTCCACCAATGGCACATCTACCGATGTTCCTAAAATAGCATCCGGCATACTGATGTGTAAATTGTAAACCAAATGCTGACCTTCGCGTTTTAATTCCGGATGTTCTTCTTCTTCTATCAATACGATCAAGTCGCCATTGATACCGCCTCTTACTGCCGCATTACCTTTTCCGCTCACGTTCAATTGCATACCGTCTGCAACGCCGGCAGGTATATTTATGGAGATGGTTTCTTCGCCTCTTACAACGCCTTCACCATGACAACTGCCGCATTTATCTTTAATGATCTTTCCTTCGCCCTGGCACGACCCGCAAGTGGTTTGTGTTTGCATGGCGCCCAACATGGTTTGTTGCACACGCGTTACTACACCCGAACCATTACACATGCGGCAAGTATCGTAATTATTATTTTTTGCACCGGTACCTTTACATGTGTTGCAAGATACCTGCTTGTTCACTTTTATTTTTTTCTCAACGCCATTCGCAATTTCCGATAAATTCAATTTTACCTTTACGCGTAAATTGCTTCCTCTGTTCACACGTCGTCCGCCGCGCGAACCGCCACCACCGCCAAAGCCAAATGAGCCTCCGAAAATATCACCAAACTGACTGAAGATATCATCCATGTTCATGCCACCGCCAAAGCCGCCTCCGCCGCCACTTGCTGCACCACCAACGCCTGCATGACCAAACTGATCGTAACGCTGACGTTTCTCTGCATTGCTTAATACTTCATAAGCTTCCG
>JBIKKW010000045.1:0-22197 GCA_044360115.1 Bacteroidia bacterium | reverse complement strand
TTGGTCGGTATAATTTACCTGAAAAATTCACAGGAGAACCGTGCGTTAAATGTCCGCCATGGCTCAAGTCAAAACCTAAAATGGTATCGCCGGGTTTAATGCAGGCAAGCATCACAGCAGCGTTTGCTTGTGCACCCGAATGAGGTTGTACGTTTACCCATTCGGCACCAAATAATTCTTTTGCGCGGTCAATTGCTAATTGCTCAACTTTATCTACAACTTCGCAACCACCGTAGTAACGGCGACCGGGATAACCTTCGGCGTATTTATTGGTTAATACGCTACCCATTGCTTTCATTACCTGATCGCTCACGTAGTTTTCACTGGCAATAAGTTCGATGCCATGAGTTTGACGGTGTTGTTCATCCTTAATAAGTTTGAAGATAACGGTATCCTTTTTCATTCGCTTAGGGTTTTAGTTTGTTGAGTAATTAATTTATATGACGCTAAAAAAACAATTGTAATAATGGGTGATTGAGCAATTCCGAGTAACCAGCGACTAAGTGTGTATTCATCATCCTGTAAGCGTTTATTGATGAGAATGCCAAATAACATACTTAATCCGGCCAAAGTTAATAAAATGAGATAAGAATAAATAACCCATCGCACTAATTTTTTTTCGCGAATAATGAATTTGATGGACAAGGTACTGAGTAAGCCAAAGAGAAAAACAGACAAGAGTGTGAACGGGTATTTGAGGTAATAGAGGGTTTTGTATGGAATATCTTTAAAATTTTCGATGTAGGCATCAATTTTTGTAACTGGCTGTTCGCCGTAATACTTGATATACATGAGGTGATTATAACCAACAAAAAAGTTTTCACGAAAAAAACCAAGCGCTCCAAAAAGAATAAGGAAAAGCAGCAGGTATTTCCAATTAAATTTCATTTAGGCTCCGAGCGTTTAGAAGAGAATTTATTTACCCACAGCATCCATAATAAAAAAATGTAGGCATATACTAAAAAGGTAAAGGTGTAGGTATGATTAAAATCGAGGGATGCGGGATGGTAGTAGGCAATGATAGCAAGACAAACAACACGAATGATATTAAGGAAGTGAATAGAAAGGATGCCAATAGGAATGAACCAGAGTTTTGAACGTTGATGGCCCGGATACCAGGCAACAAAAACGGTGAATAGGATAAATAAGGAAATGGCGTTACAATTGGAGCCTACCCAAACGCCATTAGAGCCATCTATTCCAATTACCTGGAAGTCAACATCTTGTAACGATAAAAAGGTTTTATATCCTAGGAACTGAAGCAGTGAATTAGCGTTAGAAATAATTGACCCAATGAATCCTTGATCGTAATAAGTGTATCGTTTAACAACAAACTGATGTAGGATATACAACAATAAATAAGTAGACCCTGAAAAAATGAGAAATTTGAGTAAGGCATTATGCCTTAAACTTGTTTTCATGAATTAGTCGGTTGATTCAGTTTTTTTGCGTGAATCGTAGATCTTTTTAGCGCCAAAAGCAGCTCCTGCAGCCATAAGTAAGGTAATGCCTCCATCGATAGGAATACATGGAGGTGGCCAGCAAGGCGGACCGCTGCTTGGTGGTGGAGGCGGAGGAACAGCTGCAAATGAAACGGTTATAAATGCAAGTAAAAAACCTATAAAAAATAAAAATCGTAAATTCATTTGTAGCTTCTAGTAATGCGTTAAAAAACGCTGAAAGCGAAGATAATACATTTATTTTTAATGAACAAGAGTTAAATATTAACGTTTTAGGCTAATTTTGTTGACATGAGTGGTACCAGCCAAAAAAAACAAGCAATTGTAACTCAAAAAGATTTTAATCTTATCATTAGGATTTTAAAGTCAAATTGGTGGATACCCTTACTGATCTTACCGGTGTTTTATGCAATTGGAACATTTTATATTTATCGTTTAACTTCTGTTTATCAAGTCTCTACTCAAATCTTATTGCAAAATAACGACTCTTATTATAAAAGTAACGTAGTAAGTGACGCAAATTTTTATGGTGCACAAACTTTTATTGATAACTCTAATGAAAAACGTGTCTTACTTTCTTATGATTTACTTGATAAGGTTGTAAATAAATTAAAAGACAAGTTGCAAATTTCTTATTTTATTGTTGGTAAAGTTAGAACTACAGAACAATTTGGCGGAATGCCATTTAATATTACAGTTAATAATATAAACCCGAACTTTTATGAAGTTTTATTTGACTTTAAATTACTTGATAAAGATTCCTATGAAATTTCATATTCTAATGGGAAGGAGAGAGTAATTAAAAAGGGAAAATTTGGAAAGGAATTAATTGATTTAGGTTTTAATATTGTTATTTCAAAGGCCTCAACTTTAGAAAGTTTGAAAATTGATCCCCTGAAAGACATGTACTATCAATTTCAAATCCATTCTAATGGAAATTTAATTGGAAAAATATTATCTAATATTTCAATAAATAACCCTGATTATACTAATATTTTGGAAATTAGTTTGAATGACATTATTCCTGAAAGATCAATGCTTATTTTGGATTCCTTAAACCAAGAATATTTATTTAGTAAGTTAAGATCTAAATATGAATTAAATGAAAAGACTATTGAATATATTGATAGGCAATTGGAAGAGATCTCTGTTCAATTAAAAGCAAATGTTGATACATTGCAAGATTATAAGAAAAGAAAGTCTATTGTTAATTTGAGTTGGGAAGAGTCAGATTTTTTGACAAAAATTGGTATATATGATAGAGAGAGATCAGAAGCACAGATGCATTTGCAATCCTTAAATGATCTTGAAAAGTACATAATTGAAGATAAAGACCCTCAATTTCTTCCACCTTCAGTTTATGTAATGGATAAGGATTTGTTTTTGAAAAAGGCAACAACTGAGCTTTACGAAAAACAAATAGAGTTATCTAGATTGGATAATATGTTAACCATAAGCAATCCAGGTGTGCAAGAAAAAGTTTCAGGAGTGAAAAAGCTAAAGCAAGATTTGTTGGTCTACATTAATAATGCGCGAACCGCTAGTAAAGCCCAAATTGAGACTATTAATTCTCAAATTTCAAAATATATTGGTGAAGCTAAAAGTATTCCTCCTAAGCAACAAGACCTTTTGGGATTTCAAAGAAATTTAAGTGTAAATGAAAGTATTTATAATTTCTTATTGGAAAAAAAGGCCAATACCCGAATTGCTAAAGCCAGCATTGTACCAGATGCAAAGATCATAGAAACACCCAGAAATACGGGTGAAGTTAGCCCTGACAGAAATGGCTTAAAAAAGAACTTTTTGACCGGTGGTTTTGCGGTTTCGGTGCTTTTAATTTTGATCAGAACATTATTCTTCACCAAAATCAAAGATATCGAACATTTAAAAGAATTAACGGAGATCCCTTCTGTTGGCTTAATTCCATTTGTAAAGAAAAATGATGAGTCAGGTATAATTGTAGATAGCCAACCTAATTCATTGGTTTCTGAGGCACTTCGTAATATCCGAACAAATTTGCAATATGCGAGTGTTGGTAAAGATAGTAAAACGTATTTGATAACTTCTTTTTTGCCAGGCGAAGGAAAAACATTTACCAGTGTTAATTTGGCTGCAACTTTTGCTAAATCAGGTAAAAAAACCATCATTCTAGAGTTAGATCTCCATAAACCAAAGGTTTATAAAAACTTAGGTTTAACAGCTCCATTAGAAGGTATAACTACATACATTACCAATCAAAGTAAAGTTGAGGATGTTATCAAACAAAGTGTAGTTCCTAACTTGTATTGCATGTTTGCCGGGCCAATACCCCCTAATCCTTCCGACTTTGTGCTTTCTGAGAAATTAAGGGAATTGATCACTTACGCAAAGGAAAACTTTGAATATGTTATCATTGATTCACCGCCAGCCGGATTATTATCTGACTCTATTTTTTTAATGCAATTTGCAGATGCTACATTATTTGTTTTAAATGCCAATTCATCTACACGTAAAACCGTAAATTTTGTGCACGAGATCAAAGAGAACAATAATTTCACAAACATTTTATTTGTATTAAATGGTGTAAGGCATATTGCAAAACGCTATTATTACAAAGGCTACGGTTATAGCTATGGTTATGGTTATGGATATGGTTATGGAAAAGGAAGTGCATACAAGAAATAGTTTGTACAGTCATTTTTTTTGAGTAATTTTATTACTCAATTTTTGCATGTTCGATATTCTCATATCTTCAAAAACGCGTATTAAAATTCTTCTTAAGTTTTTTTTGAATGGCAATTCTGTTTCCTACTTAAGAGGACTTGAAGAAGAGTTTGGAGATTCAACTAATTCTATTCGAATTGAACTTAATAAATTTGAAAAAGCCGGTTTTTTAACGAGTTATACAGAAGGCAATAAAAAGTTTTTTAAAGCCAATCAAAAACACTTATTATTTAATGATCTGCAGCAAATGTTGATGAAGATCACAGGCATCAATCATTTGATAGATTACGTGATGCAACATATTGGCAATCTTGAAAAAGTTTATTTGGTTGGGCAATTGGCCAAAGGCCTAGATTCAGATAAAATTGAGCTCGTTTTTATTGGAGATATTAACATTCCTTACTTAGAAGAATTAATAGGTAAGGCAGAGAAAAAACTGAATAAATCCATTACTTTCAAATGCTTTCGTACCAATGAATTTGTGTTGGAAAACATTCAGGAAAAGGATATGCATCCTTTACTGATCTGGAATAAATAAATGAATACCCTTTAGCTGGTCGAAGGGTTTTATCAGTAAAACACGCCACTTGGTCATGTGACTGAGGTGGCGAAGCTTTGAAAAAATTTGTGAATTGGAAGGTTTTATATGTGGCATCTCGAAGTGAGAAAAGGGTAAGTCAGCGCCTGAACGACCTTGGCTTAATTGCTTATGTACCATTGCGAACCGAAAAAAGAAAGTGGAGCGATCGGTTAAAAACGGTTAGCACACCAATGATCAGTGGTTATGTTTTTGTTCAGGTTGCCGATAAGGATCGTGATATGGTTTTTAAGTCTCAAGGCGTTTTAAATTTCGTGCGTTATAATGGCGGAGATGCCGTTGTGCGTGATATTGAAATAGAAGCATTAAAATCAATTGAACAAAAAGGTTACTATGTGGAGGGCGAATCTTCAAACTCTTTTAAAGAAGGCGAAAAAGTGCTGATCAAATATGGTCCGTTCAAAGGACTTGAAGGTTCAGTAAGATCCATTGCTAATGAAAACATTTACCGAATATCCATCGAAAGCATTGGCTATGCATTAACCGTGAAGGTTCCGGAAGAGGTTTTAGTAAAGGGAAATAATTAAGCAAACTCAAATGATTGTTATCATAGATTACGGAATTGGAAATTTAGCTTCGGTATTGAACATGTTTAAAAAGATCGGGGTAAAGGATGTTGTTGTTTCCGGAGATAAAGAGGTAATATATAAAGCAGATAAATTATTGTTACCCGGTGTTGGGGCATTTGATGCCGGAATGACAAATTTGGAGAACAGTGGATTTATACCCGTCCTCAATAAAAAAGTATTAGAAGACAAAACGCCCATTTTAGGAATTTGTTTGGGTATGCAACTATTGACTAAAAAAAGTGAAGAAGGCATTAAGCCCGGTTTAGGATGGATAGATGCTGAAACCGTAAAATTTGATCTCGACCCTGCATTAAAATTGAAAGTACCACACATGGGGTGGAATTACATAAATGTAGTTCGCGAAAATAAATTGCTAACAAAAGAAGAAAAGAGTCGCTTTTATTTCGTGCATTCATACTATGTCAAATGCCTTAATCAAGATCAATCAATTGCAACAAGTAATTTCGGCTTTGATTTTACATGCGCTGTAAATAAAGAAAATATTTACGGCACTCAATTTCATCCTGAAAAAAGTTTAAAGTTTGGCATGAAAGTATTAGAGAATTTCTCGAAGCTATGATAATTAATTTAACCACATAGACACATAGTTTTTTTAACCATGACAACTACTCATCATTCATCATTCATCACTCATCTTTTTCAATTTGGCTCTTAAACGCATCATACCTTGTTTATTGTATGACGGAAGTGGTTTGGTAAAAACCGTGAAGTTCAAGAACCCTTCTTATATCGGAGACCCAATTAATGCCATTAAGATTTTTAACGACAAGGAAGTTGATGAGTTGATATTGTTGGATATCAATGCGAGTAAACAAAAACGAAAACCCAATTTTGATAAGATCGCTGATATGGCTTCAGAAGCATTTATGCCATTTGCATATGGCGGCGGTGTAAAAACATTTGATGATTTTGCACGATTATATAAACTGGGGGTAGAAAAAGTTATTGTTAATTCATTGATCCAAGAAGAACCCAATGTGATTAAAAAGGTTGTGGAAGCTTATGGTTCGCAAGCGGTTGTTGCCTGCATTGATTTCAAGAAACCTATGCTTGGCTCTAAATCGCCTTACTCCTATGTTGGAAACAAAATAAAATACGATCTGGTTAAATACGCTGATTATCTTGTGAATGATTTAGGTGTTGGTGAAATTATGTTACAAAGTGTTGATCTGGATGGTACTTGGGAAGGTTATGATAATGAAATAATAACACATATTGTTTCAATGATAGAAGTGCCGGTTATAGCTGCAGGTGGTTGTGGTAATCTTAAGCACTTGAATGAAATTCTTTATGATGCCAATGCACAGGCCGCTGCAATTGGAAGTATGGCGGTATATAGTAAAAAAGGAATGGGCGTACTTATTAATTTTCCACAAAGAGAAATGGTAATAAAGGAATAATGGCTAACGATTGGCATATAGTTAAAAGAGGAAATCCCTTTAATGTAATTAAGATCATTAAAGATCTTAAAGAGTATAAAGACCTTGTTTTTTTGTTTTTTAAGCGAGACATTAAATCTAGTTATCAGCAAACTATATTAGGACCTCTTTGGCTTATTATACAACCTGTTTTCACAAGTATTGTGTTTACAATAGTTTTTGGAAATATTGCCAAAATTCAAACCCCGCCAAACATTTCTTCGTTTGCATTTTATTTATTAGGATTATCCTTTTGGAATTTTTTTTCTGAATGTTTCAATAAAATATCAGCAACGTTTGTAACAAATTCCTCTGTGTTCAGTAAGGTTTATTTCCCTAGGTTAACTGTTCCAGTATCAGTTATTTTATCAGGTTTATTTAAATTCACTATCCAATTTGGTTTGTTTGTTATAGTTTATGTTTACGGCATATTATTTCAATCTATTAATATGGATTTAAATATTACTATTTTGTTGATCCCTTTTTATCTATTGGTTTTAGCAATGTTTGCCATGGGATTGGGTTTAATTGTTTCTTCTTTTACCACTAAGTATCGTGATCTAACCATGTTGGTAGGTTTTGGCGTGCAATTACTTATGTATGCTACTCCCATTGCTTATCCATTCTTTGCGATCAATAGCCAATCTGTTTTTTATAAATTGTTATTAATAAACCCTTTAACGGGTATTATTGAAGCCTGTAAATTCGCCTTCACGTCAAACGGATTATTCAGTGTGAAATTGATCATGTTTGATATCATTATTATTGTTATAACTCTTGTTTTAGGAATGTATATTTTTTCTAAAGTTGAGAAAAAATTTATGGATACCGTTTAAAATGGGTTTGGTAATTAAAGCAGAACATATTTCAAAGCAATACAAGTTAGGTGCGGTTGGTATGTCGAGTTTAGCAGATGATATGCAAAGGCTCATGGCAAAAGTTAGAGGTAAAGAAGATCCTTTTTTGAAAGTGGGTGAAGAAAATAAACGTGAAAAGGTATCAGATAAAAATGAATCTAAATTTGTTTGGGCATTGAGAGATGTTAATTTTGAAATTGACCAGGGAGAGATTTTAGGCGTTATTGGTAAGAATGGTGCAGGTAAGTCTACACTTTTGAAAATACTATCACGAGTTACCGAGCCTACGAAAGGGCAGTTAAAATATAAAGGACGTTTAGCATCATTGCTAGAAGTAGGTACTGGTTTTCATCCAGACCTATCAGGAAGAGATAATGTTTTTTTAAATGGCGCTATACTTGGCATGAAAAAACAAGAAATTGCATCAAAGCTTGATGAAATTATTGAATTCAGTGGGGTGGCAAAATATATTGATACGCCAGTGAAGCGTTATAGCAGTGGGATGTATGTAAGATTAGCTTTTGCTGTTGCAGCACATTTAGAACCGGATATATTGGTGATTGATGAAGTTTTAGCTGTTGGAGATATTGAATTTCAAGAAAAGTGTATTGGCAAAATGAAGGATGTAGCTGGTAATGGGCGTACAGTATTATTCGTTAGTCATAACATGGCTGCAGTAAAATCACTATGCAAACGCGCAATTGTGATGCAACATGGAACTTTAGCTTTTGATGGTTCTGTAACGGATGGGATCGCGCATTATCTATCAGGATTGAATGCCGGTGAAAATAAAGGGCAGATTGAATCACATCATCGAACCTTTAACACAGGAAAAGTTTTTTACCGAGAAATAAAAATATTGAATCCGGAATTTGAAAATGGAAACGTTATTTATTTTAATGAAACTATTTCTATCAATTGTCAAATCGAATTTCTTGAAAGGTATTCAAATGTGATGTTTGATGTAAGGATTGTAAGCATTGAAGGTATTGAATTAGCGCATACAATGAATACCTATAAGGGTGGTTTTTATGATGTACAGTCTGCATTTGTAAACTTGCAAATTGATATTGAAAATATTTTTCAACCAGGAAAGTATTTTTTAACGTTTGGTGCGCATTTGAGCGATGGCCTAACTTTAGACTATATTGAGAATGTAGTTGAAGTTAATATTTTAAACGTAAGTAAAAATAACCAAGCAGGGTTAATTTATGATTTTAAATTAGGTTATGTTCGACCAAACGCAACCTGGAAGATAAATTAGTATGGAATTCATCCCCTTATCAAAACCAAATATAACAGATAAAGATCTTAATCTTGTTGAATCTGTTCTTAGAAGCGGTATGCTTGTTCAAGGAATGCGAGTAACTGAACTCGAGAACGCATTTTCTAGTTATAATAACATTAAACATGCAATTGCATTAAGTAATGGAACCGCAACGCTGCATTTAGCATTAAAGGTGCTAAACATTAAAGAAGGCGATGAAGTTATAGTACCTGCATTTTCTTATGTTGCGACTGCCAATGTAGTTGAGCTTGTTGGAGCAAAACCTGTATTTGTAGATATCGATCTTTCAACTTTCAATATTGATGTTACAAAAATAGAGAACGCGATTACTTCGAAAACAAAGGCTATAATTCCTGTTCACGAATTCGGTTTGTCGTGTGATATTGAAACAATAGTTTCGATAGCAAAAAAGCACAATTTATTTGTAATTGAAGATGCGGCTTGTGCCTTAGGCGCTACTTTTAAAGGAAAACATGTAGGAACTTTTGGTGATTTCGGTTCATTTTCGTTACACCCACGTAAAGCTATTACAAGTGGTGAAGGAGGAATTTTATTAACCTCAAATTCAGAATACGACAAGAAGATCAAGCAATTAAGAAATCATGGTGTTGAGGTTGTAGATGGAAAAATGGATTTTGTGGATTTCGGATTCAATTACAGAATGACTGATTTTCAGGCAGCGCTTGTTTTTTCGCAAATGGATCGGCTTCAAAATGGTATTGAACATAAACAAAAGCTATCCGAGATATATAATGAAAAACTTGATAAGGCAAAACTAGTTGTTCCTATTGTTCCATCCTATGCTAAACATACATGGCAAACATATCATGTAATAATAAACGAGGAGAATAATAGAGACGAGCTTATTGTGAAGTTAAAACAAAACAACATAGGAACCAATTATGGCGCACAATGTATACCGGCCGTAACTGCTTACCAAAAAAAGTACAAGCTTAACTCTAAAATACTTTTCCCAAATGCTTATAAAGCATTTACTCAGGGTTTGGCACTTCCTATGTTTGATCTTTTAACGGAAGATCAAGTAAAATATATTTCTCAAACAGTAAATAAATTAATCTTATGATAAACAACAAAACAATTTTTATAACAGGTGGAGCCGGCTTTATTGCTAACACGCTTATTAAACATTATATAGAACACAACAAAGTAGTTGTATATGATAATTTTCATCGCGACACTTTAACTTCAAGTAATGTAGCAGGCCATAGCAACTTAACGATCGTTAAGGGTGATGTTTTAGATTTTGAAATGTTACGCAATGCCATGAAAGGAAGTGATATTGTAATACATGCAGCGGGTATTGCCGGTATTGACACTGTAATTAAAGATCCGGTAAGAACCATGGAAGTTAATATGATGGGAACCGCAAATGCTTTAAGAGCTGCAAAGGAGAATGGTATTAAAGATCGCTTTATTGATTTTTCAACCTCAGAAGTTTTTGGATCAATGGCATTTAAATCTTCTGAGAGTGATCAAACTGTAGCAGGAAGCGCGGGTGAAGCGCGTTGGACTTATGCAGTTAGTAAATTGGCAGGAGAACACCTAGCTCACGCGTATTTTAAACAGCATAAACTACCTGTAGTAACAGTAAGACCATTCAATGTATATGGACCTGGTCAGACAGGAGAGGGAGCTATTCAAATTTTTATAAAAAAGGCATTAAAAAATGAGGATATACATATAGATGGCGATGGTTCTCAAATTAGAGCCTGGTGCTTTGTTGATGATTTTGTAGAATGTTTAATAAGGTGCGTTGAAAACCCTAAAGCTATTGGAGAAAGTTTTAATATTGGAAATGCAAGGGCAGTGATAACCGTTTTAGGATTAGCTCAATTGGTTTGTCGTGTTTTAAAATCTGATTCTAAAATTGTTTTTGACCCACCATTATCAGCAGATATTGCAATTAGAATTCCAAGTGTTGAAAAAACAAAAGAAGTCCTTGATTTTAAAGCACAAGTTGACCTTGAAGAAGGTGTTTTAAGAACAGCAGAATGGATGAAAAATTCTGGATTAGTATGAGAATAGTATTTTTTGGTGCATCTGAATTAGGTTACAATTGTTGCGAAATGTTATTGCAAAATAAATACAACATTGTTGGTATTCTAACTACACCAAGTCAATTCAATATAAAGTATAAAGAAGAAAAGGAAAGGATTACAGTTAAAAATTACCTTTATAAGGATTTTAATGACTTCAGTCAAAGAAACAATGTTCCTGTTGTTGTTGCAACTGAGAAAATGAGTGAATACATAGAAGTAGTTAACAATTGGCAGCCTGATCTGATTGTTGTTGTAGGTTGGTATTTTATGATTCCACACCAAATCTCCAAATTCCCTAGAAAAGGAATTATTGGTATACATGCTTCGCTTTTGCCAAAATATCGTGGCAATGCTCCTTTAGTTTGGGCAATGATTAACGGAGAAAAAGAAGCGGGAGTGAGTTTATTCTTCATAGAGGGAAAAGGAATTGATGAAGGTGATATTATTATGCAGGAAAGTTTTCCTATTTCAAATGACGATACAATAAAAGAGTTGTTATTAAAAGCAGAAACGAGCGCGAAGAATATACTACTTGCTAGCATGCCTTTGTTAGAGAATGACAAAGTCGTTAGATTAAATCAAGATCATACTTTGGCAACAATCTTTCCAAAGCGAAAACCAGAAGATGGGAAAATAGATTGGTCGTGGGAGCCAGAACGTATTCGAAATTTTATACGTGCACAAACTAAACCTTATCCAGGCGCTTTTACAATTATTGATGGTAAAAAAGTGACAATTTGGTCGGCTGATATAGAAAAGATTTAAAGTTATGTTAAGGACATGTAAACGATGTATATATAATTCAAGTATTCCAAAAATTAGTTTTAACGATAAGGGTATTTGTAATTATTGTGAGCAGTATGACTCTATGGAACTCAGTTATCCAACAGGTGAAAAAGGCAAAAAGATAATAGATGAGTATGTAGCGCAAATGAAAAAAGATGGTGTTGGAAAACCATACGATGTTATTATTGGCGTGAGCGGAGGTTGTGATTCATCTTATATGCTTCACTTAGCTAAAAATGTTTATGGATTAAGAGTTTTGGCCGCTCATTTTGACAACACCTATAACTCTAAGATCGCGGTTGAAAACATTAAGCTCATGATTGATAAACTTAATATTGACCTGTTTACTTATGTTGTAGATAATAAAGAGTTTGAAGCTGTTCAACGTTCATTACTCAAAGCGTCGGTACCCGAGTTTGAGGCTGCAACAGATCTCTCATTAGCAACATCACATTATATGGCGTGTGAGAAATATGGAGTAAAACATATTTGGGAAGGGCATTCTTTTCGAACTGAAGGCGTTTCTCCTCCGGGGTGGTTTTATATGGATGCTAAGTACATTAAGTCCATTCATAAAATGTTTGGTGATGGAAAAATAAAATCCATCCCTTTATTGTGGTTAAGTAAATGGATAAAATGGATGGTTGTAAACAAGATCAAAAAGTTTAGGCCACTTTATTACATGGATTATAATAAAGAAGAAACTAAAAAGTTTCTCTCAGAAACGTATGGTTGGCAATGGTATGGCGGCCATCATATGGAAAACAGGACATCTTATTTTATAAATAATTATTATTTGCCTGTAAAATTTGGGATAGACCTAAGGTGGTGTGAATATTCTGCCTTAGTAAGAAGTGGCCAAATGGAACGAGAAGTTGCATTAAAAAAGATACAAGAACCGAAACCGTTTGATAAGGATCTTTTAACTGAAATTAAAACCAGGTTAAGTTTTAATGATGATCAGTGGGAAGCAATAATGAATGCGCCTAAAAAACATTATACCGATTACCCAACGTATAAAAGTACATTTGAAAGATTGAGACCATTCTTTTATTTTCTTTATAAGAAGGGATATGTAACACGAAGTTTTTATGATAAATTTTGTGTTTTAAAAGAAGAGAAAAAGAAATAGAATGAGATTTTTAATTGGTTGCACCGAAGTGTGCGGATTAATTGGTACTTATACAAATGAACTGAGATCACAAGGACATTCTGTTATTACCATTTCTGACAAACACACTTTTTTTGAAAATAGTTATACATATTCATATTCTAACATTTCATATGAATATTTCAGCAAACTTGGCTTTGTAAAAAAATTATTTTACCGTTTTAGTGAATTTAAAGAGAGAAAGGATCCTGACTATAGAAAGAGACTTATTCTTAAAGAATTGATGGATTCATTTGATGTATATATATTTATCTGGAATGGACTAATTAAGGAACAAGAATTATTCAAAAGAATAAAGGACGCCAAAAAGAAGCTGGTGGTTCTTTTTTTAGGGGATGATGTGCGTTATTTCCCTGCATTTAGTCAACAGTACGATGTTTCAAATTGGACATTTCCAAATGAATATAAGAACAAACTTCTTTCACAGCAATTGATGAAATTAAGAAGTGCAGAAAAATATGCTGATCTGATTTATTCAGTTCCGGATCAGATGGGATTGGCAATAGCTGGCTATAATCATTTGTGGATCCCAATTGATACCAGTAAATTTTTTTTTAAGAATAATAAAAGAAGAGTACCTAAAGTAATACATATACCTAGTGAACCATATTTGAAAGGTTCAGATGTTATTATGAAGTCTTTAAGTGAACTGAAAGAAGAGGGGTTAAAATTTGAGATAGAATATAAGTCAAAAATACCACATAATGAAGTAAAAAAACTATTGGAGGAAGCAGATATTCTGGTTGACGAAATTATTTTCCATGGCCCTGGAGTACTTGGTTTAGAAGCAATGGCTAGTGGTTGCGCGGTTGCAACAAATCATTTGACAGAGTATTCAACTGTTTTTAATCCACCTGTTTGGTCAATTAATAAAAGTAATATTAAGGAAAAGTTGAGAGTACTTATTGAAAATTATGAATTGAGACAGGAATTAATAAATAGCGGTGTTAATTTTGTTAAAGAGTTTAATAATCCAACCAAAATTGTGAATGACATTTTGAGAAATTTAGAAAATGTATCATTAAAAAAGGATTATAAGCCTGATTTTTTTCTAAAGTTTTATATAAAGGGTTCAAATGAGGAATCTATATTTGAGACCACCAATAATTATTTGAAAACCGCATAAATATGTGTGGTGTTGCTGGCATATTAAAGGGGAATAACAAATCGGTTAGTTTTTTAGAATTGAAAGCAATGACGGATGTTATTGCTCATCGTGGTCCTGATGGAGAAGGACATTGGTTTAATAATAATATTGGTTTTGGTCATCGACGATTATCAATAATTGATTTGAGTGAGAATGCAAAACAGCCTATGCATTATGCCAACGGGAGGTATTCTATTACATATAATGGAGAGATTTATAATTACTTAGAATTAAGAGCAGAATTAAAAACAAAGGGATTTACTTTCAAATCGAATAGTGATACTGAAGTTCTGCTGGCATTATTTGAACAAAAAGGATATGAAATGTTAAGTGATCTCGACGGAATGTTTGCTTTTGCAATTTGGGACGATCATGAAAAGACACTTTTTTGCGCAAGAGATCGTTTTGGGGAAAAGCCTTTTTATTATGCTATTAAAGGTGATGAGTTTTATTTTTGTTCTGAAATGAAAGGATTGTGGGCTGTTGGGGTAAATAATGAAATAGATACTGAAATGGCGGAGCATTATATGCTTACCGGAAGAGTAACAAGAAATGAGAATGTAAGTACGTTTTATAAAGGAATAAAGCAATTAGAGGCAGCACATTACATGATTGTAAAAGAAGGTAGAGAACCTTTATTTTTTCGATATTATGAGATCAGTACCGAAAAACAAGAAAGCTTGAGCGATGAGGAAGCCATTGTTAGGTTCATGGAAATATTCACTAATAGTGTAAACTTAAGGCTGAGGTCGGATGTAGCTGTTGGATCAAGTTTATCTGGAGGTTTAGATTCATCAAGTATTGTGATGTTGATAGACAAATTGAAAAATGATGGAGTAAAACAAAACACCTTTTCAGCAAGATTCAAAGATTTTGATAAAGATGAGGGAGAACATATTCATCAAGTTGTAAAGGCTTGCAAAAATGTTATAGGTCATGAGGTTTACCCCGATAGTAATGAAATGCAGGCTGTTTTTGAAAAAATTAAATTTCATCAGGAAGAACCGTTTGCTTCGGCTAGTGTTTTTGCGCAATGGAAAGTAATGGAATTGGCAAAACAACATCAAGTAATTGTTCTGTTAGATGGACAAGGTGCGGATGAGTATTTGGCAGGTTACCTACCTTATTATAGAACATATTTTAATCAGTTATATTTCACCAATAAGAAAAAATATAAAAGCGAATTGGCATCATATAATAGGTTAAGAAACAACAGTGCAGTAAGCGTAGAAGAACAAGAAACCTTACGTATGAAAATAGGAAGAGTAAAGCGCACCATATTGAACCAGCCATTACCTTATGATTCAAACAGTTTGTCAATGGAATTAAAATCACACATGCAAAGTTTTGGGTTAAAGGAGTTGTTGAGGTATGCAGATAGAAATGCCATGGCACATTCTCGAGAAGTGAGGCTTCCTTTTTTGAGTCACCATTTGGTTAACCTTGTTTTCTCCATGCCAGATCATTTGAAGTTGAGAAACGGTTTTACTAAATATATCCTTAGAAGATCAATGGAATCAATTTTGCCTAGATCAATTAATTGGCGTGTAGATAAAATAGGTTATGAGCCTCCTCAAAATAGCTGGCTAGCAAACGAGTTTTGGATAACGAAAATTGAGAGTGGTAAGAAAATTCAGAAAGTATATTTTGGCAAAAATGTTAAGCAACAATCTGATTGGAACTACTTAATGACTGACACTTTTTTTAAGTAATGCCCAAAACGTTGTTTGTAATGTTTTATTTTCCGCCATTTGCAAGGGTTGGTGGTAGGCGCTGGGCAAAACATATTAAATATTTGCAAAGGCTAAAAAAAGATTTCCTGGTGTTAGCCGGAGATTTTTCGGGATACTCGCCTTGGACAAATGATATTGAAACCTACAAAAACAAGATCGAGCGAATTCCGGTGTCAGTATATTACCCCTATTTTAAGCAAAAGCTTCCTAACGGTTTATTGGAAAAATTTCGTTGGAAATTGAGTTATTACTCAAATAAACGAATGGAAAACAATTACATTGGGAATTTTTGGGATGATTCACGTGGTTATGAAAATAAATTCTATGAAAAGGCAAAAGAAATAATCAAAAAAGAACAGATCACTCATTTATGCATGTCTGTTGGACCTTTTTCATATTCTGAAATACTACCAAAACTGAAGGATGAATTTAAACATTTAAAAATAACCCTTGATTATAGAGACTATTGGCACGATAGTTTAGATACCATTTCTCATGAAAAGCGAAACACTGAACTAAATAAACAAAATAATGTTTTAAGCGCAGTTGATCTGGTTTTGGCACCTAATAGGGAAATGTGTGATTATTTTAAATCGAATTTCAAGAAGAACGTTTTTCTATTACCACATTGTATTGATGAAGATTTTCAGAATATTAAACCAGAAAGAAAAATAAATTCAGGAACTGATCTTATTTTTTTATACGGGGGATCATTATATGGCAACATGGAGAAGTACATTTTGCAATTGATCGAATTGCTCACGGAAATTGAGAACTTAGGTAAAAAGGTATCGCTTAAAATAAGAACCATGCAGCCAGGGTATCGCGAACAGTTTGATAAAAGCGGATTAAATATTGATGTAAAACCACTACTTCCAGTTAACGAGTTTATCCAATTGGCACTTCAATCAGATATAGTAGTTTTATTTAGACCCGATTGGAGCCCTAATGGATTTTCAAGTAAATTTTACGAAGCAATTGCTCTTAGAAAACCTGTAGTTTATATTGGCCCTAAAGGAGAGGTAGACATGTTTATTAAGAATAAGAAACTTGGCTTTAGTTTGAATGATAGTTCCGTAAAGTATTTGGCAAAACTGATAATTGAAAATGAAGTTATACATCAGATACCTGATATCTCCTATCCTTTACATGAACACACATTCGAATACCAAACAGAAAAACTCGTTGAATTTTGGAATAACTATTACAAATTTTGAAAATTAAATTCTTTATAACACCGGTTTATCCCTATGGAAATGATCATTATTTTCACGAAATGATTGCCTTAGCGGAGGGTTTCGAAGAATTAGGCCATCAGGTAATTGGAAATTGTAATTACTGGTGGCAGCCTGAGCGTAATTCGTTTCTGATAAATGAAGCGTTAGAAGATAATAGTTTTGATCTGGCTATTTATGATTACCGTTATGTTACTTCTTTTGCACATTTATTATTTAGAAAGGGCTATCCAAATTTCGACAAAACAAAAAAGCATGTACTTATTGATAGAAACGACTGGTTACAGCCAATTTGGTGGAAGAATAATGATTACAATGTGTTCGACCATATTTTTGCCGGAAACCTATATAGTAATTTAAAATATGCAAAAAAAATTAGTCCTTGGGCTATTGGACTTACTAATAGGATAATTAATGCTATAGATAACAACCATCAAAGCGAAAAAAAACGCGAGGAGATCATTGGATACAATTTCAGAGTAAGTCATAATATGCGTGGCTATGTGTTGGATAATTTAATAAAAACATTAATAAAATTTCCGGCAAAAGAAAAATTTACAAGTACATTACCTCAAGATAAAGCTAGTTTGCACTATTACAAGTATACGACGAGACGACATAACCCGGAATATTATAAAATTTTGTGTTCGGTTAAAGCTTTTATGGCGTTTGGTGGTTATTATGAATATAAACCAATGCGCTATTTGCCATATAGTGTAAAAGATAAAATTGCACGAAAGCCATATTATCATCGATATAAGACCTTGAAAAAGGCAAATAAAGATTTTTCAGATCAGATATTTATATTTCAACAAGATAATTTTCGGTTTTGGGAAGTATTATATAGTGGTGCTGTTGCAATTAATTTAGATCTAAATTATTGGAATTTTAATTTGCCTGTGATGCCGGTTTCGGGCGTGCATTACATTGGAATTAAGAAATTGAAAGAGAATGGTGTAGAGAATGTTTTTAATAAGCTTGAACATTCTGAATTGGATAAGATAGGAAATTCAGGAAGAGAGTGGGTTAAACAGCACTACACTCCAATAGCTCAAGCCCAAAGAGTTTTAAACACATTGAAGCTCTGAACATGAATAAGTTTGTTTATGTAAAAGGCTGTGCAGGGTTGGGAAATAGGTTGGTCACAATATATTCAGCAATACAATACAGTAAGAGAACTAATAGAAAAATTGTTGTTGACTGGACCGATGGGCAATTTGATAGGAAGGGCGAAAATGCTTTTTATAAATGTTTCGAATTGCAAAATGTTGATGAAACATTGATGAAAAATATTGAGGACTGGAATGAGTTAACGCATAGCTCAAGCTTGTTTAAAACTAATAGGCATGATGGAGTTTACGATCTCTATTTAGATAAACAATCTGTTTTCTGGTCTAAATTCCCATCAAAGTTATTCTTTTTCGAGGCTTCAAAGAAATTGAGAAGAAGATGGCAACCAATAAAAAACGGAAGTTATTTTAATTCATTGAGTTTTGGGAGCGATCTTAGCGAGAATAAAAAGGACGATATACTTTATTATGTAGATTCATTGCCTTATTTGGATTATTACGAATTACCAAATTTTATAAAAGTAAAACCTTTTATTTTAGAGAAGGTAAATTCTTTTTGCAATCAATTTAGTATCTCAACAACTGTAGGCATCCATGTTAGGAATACAGACAAACGTCCAACAATTGATGTAATGAAAATTATAGAGTTTGTAAAGAAAAAGCACAACTCAACCCCAATTTATTTATCAACTGATTCTTTACAGGTTGAGGAGTTATTCTCAAAAAATATTTCCAATTTAATTCTTTACCCAAAACAAAAGCCAAGTTTAAATGGAGAAGGACTTCATCAATGGGCGCTTTATAATAACAGACATGATCAAAAATATCAGCTATTTGAGGAAAGTGTTGTCGAGATGTTTTTGTTGAGCCGTTGTATGTATTTATATTATCAAGGAAATTCAACATTCTCCTCTATTTCAAAAGTGAATCACAACAATAAAAGCAATTGTTACGATTGGTTAAAAATTTAATTATATCATGATCTTGTTTACCCAGCTATTTCTTATTGTTGCTCTAATATTGGTTTATATAATTATTTGCAACAAGTTGGCTGGAATTTTTAGGAAAGCATTTAAAATAAGGGTAGAAGATAATCCGTTTTTAGAACTTTTTTACAATGTGCTTTTGGTAACATTATTAATTGTATGTTTAACGGCTATAATTTCAACAAAGGGAAAAACAGTTTTCATACTTTGCATTCCATTTCTTTATTTATATTTTAAATCACAAAGGCTAAATTTTGATTCGGTTCAAGAAAATAGGAAGATGGTTAAATGGTATCTTTGGTCAACAATTGGTATAGTTGCAATCATTACTGTTACCTTGTCCTTTTTTATTATTCTTAAGTTCTCAATACGAAACGATGTAGCGTTTTATACTAAAATAACAGAAACCTTGATACCTCAAGGAATTGAGAACCCTTTTCATTATTACAATGCAGAGAATCCAGTTTTCAAGGGTAATGTTCCCTATCATTATTTTGAGATGTGGTTTGGTAGCTTATGTTTTCAAATTGCAAACTTATTGGGGATCAATGGTTTCAGCAATTATTTAATTTATATCTTTTTTGTTTTTAATTTATTCAGGGTTTTAGCGATAATTGGTATAATTGGATTAATTTCTAATTATGTTAAGGTAGGAGCTGTTCAATTGATCATCGTATTTCTTTTACTTGTAATTGATGTTTCAGCTTTTTGTAATTGGGGAAATGAATCTTATGTGGCGGAATCAAATTATTTTGAGCGACCGAATTTTATTTTTTATTACTTATTTCTTATTCCAATTTTTCATTCTGTTTTAACCGATAATAAAGAATTTCTGATCATATGGGCAGTTATTTTTATAATAACAACGGTTACTGCTTTACCTGCTATAGCGGGAACGGTTTTTCTTTATGTTGGATATGAATTAGTAAAGAATGGTTTGACACGAAAAAATACAATAATTCTTTTGGCATGGCTTCTTTCATTTGTAATTTGTTTTGCTGCGTTTTATAAATTATTCGGTGTTTCTAAAGAAGCTTCCCTGGTTGAACCAATGTCGTTGTCTCAAATAATTGCTAAGACCTTGTCAATTTGGAAAGCTTGTATTTTTATGTTCAGCATGCTTTTATTTAAAGTAAGCATTATTATTTTGATCTCATTTTTAATTAGTAGAAGAGTACTTGTTTTAAATGGAAATAAACAGTTAAAGAAGCTTCATTATTTTACTTTGTTAATTTGTTTTTGCGGCATAGGTGTGTTTCAAATGATCCCATATCTTGATAATATGTATCAATTTGCATTTATTGGATATTGTGCCGTTATCCTTATGCTTATGATCGTTATTGCCATTAAATTTAATGAATTAAAAGGAGCAAAATTCTATATTGCTTTTTCAGTATATATACTTATTATTTTTATTGGCTTAAAAAGAAATTTATTTTTTGATCATATCCTTGTGGTTAAACCACAATGGACGGAAAGTATAAGAACAAACTTTCTTATTCAGAACAATTTATCTATTAAATATATAAACGAAATTCAAAACGAGACGAAATACATGCAAAGTCACAAGGGAGTTTCATTGATCGATGGTAAAGATGCCCTCGGGGAATTTCTTGGTTTAAGACATAGTATGACTTTTCAGTTAGGAAATTATTTGATGGCAATAAGTAATAATGTGCATTTGCCTTTAGTAAGTGACCCATCAACTCTTTATCCTGATCCTGATAGAACAAGCAAGGATTATTATAAGGCATATGCATTTAATAAAAAAACATTGTTCTATAATAGCTATCGCACGGAACTTATCTATAAGAATAATCTTTTAAATTATTTAACAGAAAACGGCATCAGCTATATTATCGCTAGTAAACATTTGAAACCCTATGATTATATTGATTCTGCGATGATAAACAACGTGATAATTGACGAGAATAAAGGACATCAATTTATTAAATTAAATAGTTCTGAATAACCAAGCTGTATATTTTCCTAACCTGGATGGGATTCGTTTTTTTGCTGCACTTTTAGTAATAATTCATCACGTTGAGCAATTAAGAGCGGGTTTCGGCTTTTCTAATTATTGGGATAATGAGATCATAAAAAGTTTAGGAATGCTTGGCGTTATTTTGTTTTTTGTATTAAGCGGTTTTTTAATATCCTATTTGTTTTTTAGAGAGCAATCAAATACCGGTGATATCAATATCAGGAAATTTTATATCAGAAGGATCCTAAGAATCTGGCCTTTGTATTTTTTTATTATTTTGCTTTCACTTTTCGTGCTTCCATATATACAATTCTTACACTATCCCGGTGCCGCATTTTTAGATATGGAAACCAAAATTTACAAAGCGTTGCCTTTGTATATGTTGTTCTTACCCAATCTTGTTATGGTTGCAATAAATAGTATACCTTTTTGTAGTCAAACATGGTCAATTGGTGTGGAAGAGCAATTTTACCTCATTTGGCCTATATTAAATAAGTACTTTAAAAGTAAATTGGGAATCGCAGTATTTGTTGTTATTTTATATTTAATTATAAAGTTTATGATCCTATTAAATGTAATTGGAAGTGGACAAAATAGTTTGTTTTTTCAGTTTTGGGAATCAATACCAATTCAATTTATGGCAATTGGATCATTTTTCGCTTATCTCGCATATTTTGATACAAAATTAACTATTGCATTTAAACGATTCTTTTACCATCCAATATTTCAAATTTTAACTGTACTTGTAATTATTATATGTCTGACTTTAGATTTGAAGGTGAAGTATTTTAATTTGGAAATGTATGCTATGCTCTTTGGTATTGTAATTTTAAATGCTTCAACCGGTACAAGTAATATTTTCAAATTAAATAATACAATACTACGATATTTAGGTAAAATATCTTATGGCTTGTATATGTATCATTTTGTATGTATCGTTTTCGTAATTCAGTTATTAAGTAAATGGAACCTTAATAATGAAATATTTTTGGTTTATATTTCTGTATTATTATCTACAATTCTGGTTTCATCAATTTCATATAGAACTATTGAACACTATTTTCTACGATATAAATCAAGATTCTCAATTATTGCCTCCGGTCAGTCAGTT
>JBIKKW010000067.1:0-16551 GCA_044360115.1 Bacteroidia bacterium | reverse complement strand
AACAAAAATCACTAATGAGTAAAATACATCTATCCATAGTTTCCCCTGTTTATAGGGCTGAGAAATGTCTTGATGAACTTGTTATTCAAATAAAGCAGGAAGTTGAAAAGATAACACCGGATTACGAAATAATTTTGGTAGAGGATTGTGGCCCGGATAATAGCTGGACAACAATTGAAGCATTGTGTAGTAAAGACACGAAAGTTGTAGGAATAAAATTGAGTCGTAATTTTGGGCAACATTATGCGATTACAGCAGGACTGGATAATGCATTGGGCGATTGGGTAGTAGTAATGGATTGCGATTTGCAGGACAGACCTGATCAAATTCATAAGTTCTATCACAAAGCAATGGAGGGGTTTGATGTTGTTCAGGGTCAACGAGAGGATAGACAAGATAGCGCTTTTAAAAAAGCATTTTCGTGGTTTTTTTACAGAGTACTATCATACCTTTCTGGGTATAGGCAAGATAGTACTATCGCAAACTTTGGTATTTACAATAGAAAAGTGGTAGATGCCATTGTATCCATGAGAGAAACAATTCGTTTTTTTCCAACTATGGTGGCTTGGGTCGGTTTCAAAAAAGTTGCCATACCTATTGAACATGCTAAAAGGGCAGAAGGCAAAACATCTTATACGTTTGGAAAATTGTTGAATTTGGCTTTGGATATAATTTTAGCGTATTCTGATAAGCCGTTGCGTATTATTGTTAAATTAGGGTTAGTAACATCATTAGCGTCATTCCTGTATTTGTTTTATAATATTTATAAATATGTTACCGGCCAAATCATCGTTATGGGATATGCAAGCTTAATTACTTCTATTTGGTTCTTATCGGGTTTAATGATGTTAATGCTAGGAATTGTTGGTTTATATATTGGTAAAACATTCGAAAGTACAAAGAATAGACCCATTTATTTAATTGATAAAAAAATAAATTCTGGAAGATAAGATCAAATACTTAAGTTGGGATAGTGATTTTTTTAATTTAAAGATTGGAAGAGTTGATATTGATTCAAAAGAGGATTTTCTCAATCTCAATTCGGATTCTTACGACCTTTTGTATCTTTTTTCAAAGGAACCCCTTCAAATTGATTTAGGCCCTAAGATTATTTTAGCTGATAAAAAAGTTATTTATCATAAGATGATTGACCAGAATGCTGAATTTAGTATAGCTAATGTTGTTTCGGTTAACATTAGCAATAATGCATTAAATGATCTGGCACTTTTAAGTGGAAATTTTTCCAGATTCAAATTGGATAAAGAACTTCATCACAAGTTTGAAATAATGTATAAAACATGGCTTGATAGATCTTTGAAGAGAGAAATAGCGTCAGAAGTTTTAGCTTATCAGATTGCTGGAGAGACCGTAGGTTTTGTAACAATCAAAAAAACAGGGAGTTCTTCAACAATTGGTTTAATAGCTGTAAATAATATTTATCAAGGAAAAAAAATAGGAACTGAATTAATGAGAGCCATAGAGGGTTGGTGTTTGCGAAATGATGTTTGTGAGATTGATGTTGCAACACAATTGGACAATAAACAAGCTTGTGCTTTTTATGAACGAAATGGCTATAACATAAAGCAGATCGATTACATTTATCATTATTACACTAATTCATACAAATGAAAATACCATTTAATAAACCTTATTTGAGCGGCAACGAAACAAAGTATATTGCCGAAGCTGTGCAATCTGGCAAAATTTCGGGTGATGGAATATTTACACAAAAATGCCATAAGTTTTTCGAGACCAAATATGGTTTTAAAAAAGCATTGTTAACCACAAGTTGCACAGATGCTTTAGAAATGGCAGCAATACTGCTGGATATAAAAGAAGGGGACGAAGTAATTGCACCATCATACACATTCGTTTCAACAGTTAATGCCTTTGTATTAAGAGGAGCAAAAATTATTTTTACTGATTCCTCAAATGAAAATCCGAATATGGATGTGGATAAGATAGAGCCGCTTATTACAAGTCGTACTAAGGTACTTTTGCCAGTGCATTATGCAGGTATTGCTTGCGATATGGATAAGATCATGGCATTGGCAAAAAAGTATGATCTGTTTGTTGTGGAAGATGCAGCACAAGCTATCGATAGTTTTTATAAAGGGAAACCATTAGGTTCTATAGGCCATTTAGCAGCTTTTTCATTTCATGAAACAAAAAACATTATTTCAGGAGAAGGTGGGTTGTTGGCAATTAACGATGAGCGTTTTATTAAACGCGCTGAGATCATAAGAGAAAAAGGAACAAATCGCTCTTCGTTTTTTAGAGGCGAGGTTGATAAATATGGTTGGGTTGATATTGGCTCGTCGTTTTTACCAAGTGAAGTAATAGCAGCTTTTTTATTTGCGCAAATAGAAAATATTGATCAGATCCAGGCTAAACGTAAGTTGATATGGAACACCTATCATCAACGTTTGGCTCCAATCAGCAAAGGGAATTTTAATTTGCCCTTCATTCCCAATTATGCAACTAATAATGCCCACATGTTTTATTTGATAATGAATTCTTTGGAAGAGCGATTCGCACTTATTCAACATTTAAAGTCGCTTGATATACTTACGGTATTTCATTATCTATCTTTACATAAAAGCCCTTTCTATTTGAACAAATATAATGGAGAGGAATTGCAAAATTCAGATCGCTATCAGGACACACTATTAAGGCTTCCGCTTTATTATGATCTATCAACGGATGAAGTGGATTTTATTTGCAATAGTATTGAGGACTTTTTCAAAGCCAAAAGAGCTTTATAGTAATAAATGCCACAACAAAAAGATACAATATTTATTTATACTGTAAATTTTCCATACGGTAATAGTGAGCCTTATTTACATAATGAATTACCTTATTTAAGTAAGCATTTCAAAAAGGTGATCATCATCCCAATTTTAGAGGAAAAAGGTAATGTTACTTTGCCTACCAATGTAGAGGTTAAATTTTTAAGTGAGATAAAAAACTATAATACAAGAAGATTTTTGTTTATAAAGAATTTTTGGGTTATTCAAAAAATATTATTCAATGAATTTATTAATTGTAATGCAAAATTATTCTACTTAAAAAGAATCCGTTATTATTTAAGCGAATTGCTTAATGCTATTGAACTTTCAGAAAAAATAACGCAAATAGACCTGCATGAAAAATCATCTACACTACATTATTCTTTTTGGATGAATAGTTGGGCTTTGGCTTTGTCATTTTTAAAACAAACAAACAAAATAAATACATTTGTTTTCAGATTACACGGATTTGACCTTTATAAAGAACGGTGGCCAAAACATTTTATTCCATTCAGGCAAACCTGTTATAAGTACTCAAACGCCATTTTTCCTATTTCAAAGCTAGGAAAAAGGTATATAAAAGAGAACTTTACTTTTTCAAATAAAGCTAAAGTATTTTATTTAGGTACGATTGACCAAGGGATGAATCGGTTTTCTGATACAGAATTTCACATCGTTTCATGTTCTAACTTTGTGCCATTAAAGCGGTTAAATCTTATTGCCGAGGCCTTAACCACTGCTACAACAAATTTAAAATGGACACATATTGGTGCTTACACAAGTAATGAATTGGAAAAGCTTAAACCTATTTTAGATCGTATTCCTAATAATGTTAATGTTATAATTAAAGGGCATTTATCACAAAATGATTTACAAAATTTTTATAAAACAGAACCGGTAAGTATGTTTTTGAATGTTAGTGAATCTGAGGGTATTCCTGTTTCGATAATGGAGGCCATTAGTTTTGGAATTCCAATTTTGGCAACAAATGTTGGAGCTATGCATGAGATCGTTACAGAAAAAACAGGCATACTTTTAAACAAAAACATTACGCCCGCTGAACTCTTGAATGAGATATTGAAATTTAAAGATTCAAAATTCAATTGTTCTGAAGTTAGGAACGATATAAAACAGTTTTGGAGAGATAGTTTTAGTGCACAGAGAAACTTTGACAAGTTTTGCGAGTATTTATCATTGATGGATAATTTAAGTGAAGACAAATTAAAAGTTTGGAATGAAAAATATAAAGAAAAATGCACGAAATGTGTTTTAGATACTACCGATGACCCACAACTTATTTTAAATGAACAAGGAGTATGTAATTATTGCTTGACATATGAAAAAGATTTTGAAGGTTATTTAGGTATGTCCCTTAGCGTGAAAAATCAACAATTGATAAAATTAGCCGAAAAAATAAAATCAGATACTAATGGTAAAAACTACAATTGTCTTATTGGAGTTAGTGGGGGAGTGGATAGTTCTTTTGTTGCAATAAAAGCGTATGAACTTGGTTTAAAAGCTTTATTGATCCATTTTGACAATGGTTGGAACAGTGAATTAGCTGTAAAGAATATCGAGCAGATTGCTAAATATACCGGATTTGATTTATTTACCTATGTGGTAGATTGGGAAGAATTTAAAGACCTTCAAAAGGCATATATTAAGTCAGGTGTTTTAGATTGGGAGGTGCCTACAGATCATGGCTTGTGGGCTATAACATTAAAGAAAGCAAAAGAATTAAATGTAAAATATGTATTAACAGGATTTAATTATCAAACGGAAGGAACTTTACCTAAACCAATGCGATATGATAAAGGCGATCTAAAAAACATAAAAGATATTTATAAACATTTTGGCAGCAAGAGAAAATTTAAGTCGTTTCCAACTTATAATTTTTGGCAGCATCAATATCTCAAACTTATTTGGGGCCTTAAAATAGAGCCAATATTATGTTTGTTGGATTATAATAAATCAATATCAAAGTCATATTTGATCGACAAGATCGGTTGGAGAGATTATGGAGGGAAACATTACGAATCTATTTTTACAAGATTTTACCAAGGGTATGCCTTAAAAGAAAAATTTGGCGTTGATAAGCGTAAAGCACATTTGGCATCTATGATTTGCTCTGGTCAGATAACAAGAGAGGAGGCGTTAATGGAGTTAGAAAATCCTATAATTGATCCTGAAGTATTGAAGGAAGACCTGCGTTTTTTCTTAAAAAAGATGGATTTCTCAGAAGAAGAGTTTAATAAGATCATGTTATCAAAGCCCGTTCCGCATGAAAATTATAAGTCCTATTCCAGCTTTGATTATCCATTGTTTAAGTTCATACTCCCTAAATTAGTTGCAATAAAAAACATTTTTAAATTTTCAAAAGCTTAGTAAACATGAAAAAATTTCTAATTAATAATCTTCCGCTTTTTATTCTTGATGCGTATTGGGATATGAAGCGAAAAAAAATAAATACTGACCTTATAGCCAAATGGGAAAATCGTGGCAAACCTGTGCCGCCCCCACATCCAATAAAACAAGCACGTATCTTAGATTATAAGAATAAGTTTAATGTAAATATATTGGTTGAAACCGGAACCTTTCAAGGCGAAATGGTTGAAGCGCAGCGAAGAAATTTTTCAAAGATCTATTCAATAGAACTTAGTCATGAATATTTTATGAAGGCAGTTGAAAAATTTAAAAGGTTCAAGCATATTCAGATCCTTGAAGGAGATAGTTCTGTTAAGTTAAAGGAAGTAACAAAGTTTTTAAATGAACCGGCATTGTTTTGGTTAGATGGACATTATTCAGGTGGTAAAACGGCGAAAGGGGAGCTTAATTGCCCTATTTACGGCGAGTTAGACACAATATTTTCCACCAAATATGATCATGTATTGGTAATAGATGACGCAAAAGATTTTAATGGAACAGAAGATTATCCGACAATTGAAACTTTGAATGATTATGTTCTATCAAAGCGCCCTCATTATAAAATGGATGTTAGGGATAATATTATTTCGTTTTACCCTGGAAGTAAGTGATTAGCTATAATAATGATATTGTTTTAGCCTCTTATTTTCATTGTAAGTTAAATGGAAATGAAGTTTCACTTCTTCCAATTGATCATGCACGAGCCTTTCCTTTAACATTCGATATTGTTGATAAAAGAATAGTTGAAGGCGAATTGAATTTTTACAATAAACCTTTTTACGCAAATTTTAGAACCGATAACTTTGTTGATCCTTTAAAATGTAAAGTTCATTTTGGTGAAAAAAAATCAAATGAACTAATTGTTTATAACGTGCTTGATAATTGCTTTGGTCACGCTTTTTTAAAAATGCTTTTGGCAGTTGAAAAATCAGCTATGTTAAAAAGTGATTCTTTGCTTATTGTGCCTTCATCCTTGGCGCACTTTTTAAAGAGAGACGTATTTGATCATATCATTGAAATAGATTTAAATTACAAGGCATTTGAATCTTGTTGGGTATTGAATAAGCTATTAGATCCTTTTTTCACCATGGGTTACAATCTTCAATTGTTCCCTGTGCATACTTATGGCACTTTTAATAAAGATATTTTATTTACGGGATTGCGAATACCAATGCCACTTACTCAAGAAAGTAAAAAAAGGATCTGTTTTTATTATAGAAATGATCAACCACGCAAATGGAACGGAGCAAAACAAAGTAAAAATATTATAGTCTTGTTTGAAGAACTAAGAAAATTCTTCAGTGAAAACATTAGTTATACTGTAATTGGTTCTAAAGACGATTATTTATTTCCATCATGGATAGAAGATGAGCGTGTTAACTCTTTCTCAGAAATAAATGATGTAAAAGAGTGCAAATTGCTTTCAGAGAGTTTGATCGTTATTTCTGTTACTGGAAGTCATATGCTTATGCCGAGTTTACTTTCTACAATTACCGTTCATTTACATCCTTTGTTTAAGTATAAAAACATGGCAGAAGATGTTGTGAATTGTATCCAAGATAACATTAAACTTCAGCCATATAGTCATTTGTTCTATTATGGCAATTCAAATTGTTCGGATATTAACCCAAAGAAATTAGCTTATATGGTGTTAGTACATTTTCAAGGATATACGGAAAAAACATTTAAACAGTTAATGGAAGGAACAAATCAAAAGGAATGGATTGACATACATTTCCCTTATTTTAAATACACTAAATTAAATGATCACAGGTCAAAAATTAATAATGGAAACAGGTTTTTAAGAAAAGTAATTTCAAAGTTTCGATCGCTGGCAAAATTTTAGAATTTTAATGAAGAAGTACGCTTATATCGATAGTCTTAGAGGTTTGGCAATTCTTGGAGTGATCTTTGTTCACACAGCTCAGAGTATTACAGGACTTTCGCCTCAATTGGCTAACATTTGCAACTACGGCAAACATGGTGTACAACTATTCTTTTTTCTTTCTGCATATACATTATGTTTATCTATGCAAGAAAGAAAAAATGAAGGTGCAGCAAAAACCAAATATTTCATCAGACGTTTTTTTAGAATAGCCCCACTCTATTATTTTGGGATAATTTTGTACGGTATAATATACATACTTAAAAGTGAAGAAGTTTTGCAATCTTTTCAGGTTAATACTGAATACTCAACCTATAAAGTTATAAGACATCTTACATTTACACAAAGCTTGTCATCAGATGTTATTTTTGGCGTAGTTCCTGGTGGTTGGTCTATTGGCACTGAAATGATCTTTTATAGTTTATTTCCATTTTTATTTAACCTCATTATAAAGATCAGATCCGCTTATTTACTTATGTCCTTGCCAGTTTTGGCATCATTTTCAGCTTTTGTTTTTTTTAGGTCATTGCCTCATTTATTCCCCCCACTGCAAAATCATGATTTTAATTTTTATTGTACATTACCCAATCAGATCTCTGTATTTCTTTTGGGAATTTGTTTTTTTGTGATGATGAATAGAGCTGAATTTAAACCAATAAAAGGCTGGTTAGCTATTGTACTTTTTATGATTATAACATCCTTTCTGCTTATTGTTAAGTTTTTAGGATATAACGACATCTCCATATTCCCCTTTCTTACTGCTTGTTCGTTCATGTTTTTGTTTATAGCTTTTAAAACATATAACGTAATTAATTTTAAAATACTTCAACTAATAGGCCGAGTTTCTTATTCAATATATTTGTTTCATTTTATTTTCGCCTGGGGCGTTTCAACCTATATAAATAAATTTCTCATTTATTATATGAATAGCACAAATGTGTTAATTGTTTCTATTTTAGTAACCATTTTAGGTTCATTGCTTATGGCAATTATAACCAAACATCTCATAGAAGATAGAGGTATTGCCTTAGGTTCAAAATTAATTAAACAAAAACTTAATAACGCATGAGTAAGCAAAAAATAAAATTCGCTATTGTAGGATGTGGTAGCATTGGAAAGAGGCATGTTGCGGTATTGGATGCTGATGAAGAAGCTGAAATTGTAGCTATTTGCGATAATGATATTTCAAAGGCTAACGAACTTAGCAATTTGTATGGAGGGTTAAAGTGTTATGATTCTTACAGTAAAATGTTAAGTGAGGTTGAAGCTGATATTATTAACATTGTTACCCCACACCATTTACATGCTGATATGACCATTGAAGCATTAAATAAAGGATTTAATGTTTTAGTTGAAAAACCAATGGCGCTTTCAAGTGCTGATTGTGCCCGGATGAATGAAGCCGCAAACAATAACAATAAAAAGCTTTGGGTAGTAAAGCAAAATCGCTACAACATTCCTATAAAATTAGCAAAGCAAGCCTTAGTAGAAAAAAGATTAGGAAAAATATTCATGGTGAAATGTGATATTCTATGGAATCGTTACCAAGGATATTACGATGAATCGCCTTGGAGAGGAAAAATAGTTTTGGAAGGAGGGGCTTTGTATACACAAGCAAGTCATTTTATTGATCTGTTAGTTTGGTGGTTTGGCGATTTGGTTGAAGCACAATGTAAAATGGAAACACAAAATCATCAGATACAAACAGAGGATTCAGGCATGGCAGTATTGAAATTTGCAAACGGAACTATGGGTAGTTTGATATGGACCACTTGTGTTTATAATAAAAATTATGAAGGCAGCATAACCATTATAGGAGAAAAAGGCACAGTAAAAATTGGTGGCCAGTATTTAAATAAAATAGAGTATTGGGATGTTGAAGGTTATCCTTTACCTGATGGTATAGAATTTTCAGATAAACCAAATGCTTATGGAAAATATCAGGGAACAAGTTCTAATCATGATAAAGTGATCAGATCAATTATCTCGCAAATTAAGGGTAGAAGTTTTGAAACGGTTGATGGATATGAAGGAATAAAAAGTATTCACGCAATTGAAATGATGTATGGAAGCGCAAAATAAAACCAACGTTCTAACAGTTGGTATTAAAAATGTTGTATTTGGTGAAGACTGCAAAGTTATTGAGCCGGTTAATTTATATGGTTGCAGTATTGGTAAAAGTGTATTTATAGGGCCATTTGTTGAGATCCAAAAAGACGTTGTAATTGGGAATAACTGTAAGATACAATCTCATACATTCATTTGCGAATTAGTAAGTATAGGCAATGATTGTTTTATAGGACACGGTGTAATGTTTGTTAATGATCTATTTCAAAATGGGGGCCCAGCCCGCGGCAATAAAGATCTTTGGAAAGAAACAAAAATTGGCAGTAATGTATCTATTGGTTCAAATGCAACAATTTTACCGGTCTCTATTTGCAATAATGTAGTAATTGGTGCTGGTTCAGTTGTAACAAAAAACATTGCGGAGCCGGGCATTTACGCCGGAAATCCCGCTAAAAAAATAAGAAACTTATAAATTTTAAAAATGAAAGTACCATTTGTAGATCTAAAATTACAGTATAAAAATTATAATACTGAAATAGACAAGGCTATTGCGGATGTTATTGCAGACACTGCATTTATTGGCGGATCGGGAAATAAATATGTTCTGAAGTTTGAATCTGAGTTTTCAAAGTATTTAGGATTAGACTATGTGATTTCGTGTGCTAATGGTACAGATTCGCTTGAAATATTATTAGAGGCATATGGCATTGGTGCTGGTGATGAAGTAATTGTACCGGCACTTTCGTGGATATCCAGTTCTGAAGCAATTGGCAGATGTGGAGCAAAACCAGTATTTATAGATATTTGTGAAGATACCCTTTTGATGGATCTTAAATTGGTTGAATCTAAGATCACAAAACAAACTAAAGCTATTATGCCTGTTCATTTATATGGCAATATGGTTGATATGGAGTTGTTAATACAAATCGCAAATAAATATGATCTTGTTTTAATCGAAGATTGTGCTCAATCACACGGTGCTAAATACAATGGAAAATTGGCTGGTACATATGGTCATGCCGCTTCATTTAGTTTCTATCCCGGAAAAAATCTTGGAGCTTATGGGGATGCTGGTGCTATTGCAACAAATGATGAAAGAATTGCTGCCAAGTGCAGAATGATTGCTAATCATGGTCAGCAAAAAAAGCATGATCACATAATGGAAGGAAGAAATTCACGAATGGATGGTTTGCATGCTGCTATACTTTCTGTTAAGTTAAATTACCTTGATCAGTGGAATACAAATCGGAATAAAGTGGCAGAGAATTATGAAAAATTACTTGATGGATCCAAAGTGAGGTTGCCATCAAAATCAATTAAAACTTACCATGTTTATCATTTATATGTTATTCGTTCCAACAAACGCGATCAATTAAAAGAGCATCTTTCTACTAATGAAATTGAAGTTGCAATACATTATCCAACCGCTCTACCATTTTTAAAAGCTTATGCTTATTTACAGCATACTCCCGAGCAATTTCCTATTGCTTATAATGAAACCAATCAAATCCTTTCTATTCCAATGTATCCTGAATTAACCTTGGAGCAAGTTGAATTTATCTCTGCGGCCATTAATACTTTTTAAAGTGCATATTAAAAATGTTTTGATAGTTTGTTGGGATTTTCCGCCAAACAACGGTATTGGTGGCAGGCGTTGGGCTAAAATTGCAAAGCAGTTAGTTAGATCAGGTTATAGTGTTAACGTAATTTGCAAGCAGTTCAATCAAGGTGAAGCAACATCACCTTGGCTAAATGATGTTAAGGATTTATCTATAAACATTTATTATTTAAAGCAAGCACTGCTTTCAAATTGGCTTGGCTCAACTAATTCGTTTAAAGTACATTTTTCCAAAACTATCTTAAAGATCTTATACAATGGAACAATTTATGACAAGGCCTTAGGGATCAAATCAGATTTCTTAAAATTAGCGAATGGACTTATTGAAAAGAAGAAAATTGACACGGTTTTTGTAACCGGGGCACCATTTAATTTGATGTATTACACAGCTTTGATCCAAGAGAAGTTTTCAAATTTAAAGGTCATATCTGATTACCGCGATCCTTGGATTACGGCACAAAATTATGGTATGAAAGAATTAAATACGAAGAGGTTGGATTATGAGAGAATGAAGCAGAATTTGGTGATAGAAAAGTCGACAATTATATCCTGTCCAAATGAATATCTATTGGATGAAATTAGAGAAACATATACCGGGAGTAAAACAACTTATGCAAAGTTTGAAGTATTACGTCATTTTTACGATAATGACGACAAAATAGCTCAGGTTGATTCTGACAATAATGATACAATTAGATTCATTTACGCTGGAACAATTTATTTAGGATGTGATGATCATTTGAGAAAATTAAATGAAAAGATCAGTAATTATAAAGAAACAGGCGGCAAATGTAATTTTAGATTTGAGTTTTACGTGAATGAAATAGAGAAAGCGAATATATTTAAGTCAAATGCCGATGTTGTTATATTTAGGAAACCAATTGGCAATAAAATATTTAAAGAAATAGCAAATGCACACTATGTAATTATTTTATTGAGCGAGCATAATAAAAATTACCTTACGTCTAAGTTTTTTGAATACTTGCCATATAGAAAACCATATTTTTATATAGGACCTGAGGGACATGTATCTAATACAATTCTAACTGAGGAATTAGGTGTTATTGCTGAAAGTATAAATAATTTAAGTGAATTACTAAGTCGTATTAAAGAGCCATTAAGTACTTCTGTAGAAAAACACGAACTTAGTATAGTCACAAACGAATTTTTAAAAAGATTAAATTAAGGTGGCGTTAATAAGTATAATAGTTACTTGTTACAATAAATCTGAATACATAAAAGAAACCATTGCTTCTGTTTTAGAGCAAACTTTTACGGATTGGGAATTGTTAATTATAGATGATGCTTCGATAGACAACTCTGTAAATAAAATTAGTGAGTTTGAGGACAAAAGGATTAAATTGATAGTTAATGAGTGCAATAAGGGGGCAAATTATTCTAGAAACTTAGGTCTTAATATGGCTGTTTCTGAGTATGTGATCTTTTTAGATGGAGACGATCTACTTTCAAACACGTGCCTCGAGAATCGATGGAAGGTTGTTCAAAAAAATAAGGGTTTTGATCTTTATGTATTTGACATGGGGGTGTTTAATGATACGGTAGGTGATGATAAACGAATTTGGAGTCCAAGAACAAAAGATCCGCTGAAGGATTTTTTGGCGCATAAATTACCTTGGACCATTATGCAACCTTTGTGGCATAAAAAGTTGCTTTTAAATATTAATGGCTTTGATGAAAAATTTAGCAGATTGCAAGATGTTGAGTTAAGCACCCGTGCTTTAATGCAAAAAGGAGTAAAGTTTAAAATAATTAATGGTTGCCCAGATTGCTATTACAGGGTAAAGCAAAACAGGATTGCATCAATTTATCAATTAATGGAAAAGTGGGTTACTTCGTGCAACACGTATTGCGGAAAGTTTGCACTGTTGTTATCGGGCACACCTTATTATAAATACTTATTTGGAACCATAGCGCGAACACACTTACAATTAATTCATTATTTTAAAGTAAATAAAATTACACATGATGAATTAATATTTCTTGAAAAGAAACTTTATAATGATGCGCCAAGTTTAAATTCATTACAAAGAGTAGTGGTTAAAGTTATACGATTCTTTAATTTGAAAGGATTAAATATACCTGGTTTTAATTATTTTGGTGTATCATTATTAATTAGATTAGCTTAAAATGGAATTAGAGTCGAAGAAAAACACAAGGTTAGAAAGCCTGATCGTTTTATTCATTTACCTATCCATTTTTATTAATTCATACGTGTTTATTAAAAAGCCTTTTGAATTATACTTCGGATATTTGATATTTATCATACTTCTTCCCATTTTTATTTCACGTTATGGCTACAAACGTGAGCTTGTTACTTTATTCGCAATTCTTCTGTTAAATGGTGTCTTTCAAATTTTAATTGGCAATAATACGTCTATTTTATTTTTCAAAGTATTTATTGGCTTGATCTTATCTTATTTTTTTTACTATTATGTATTAATCGAGTTTAATAAAAATATAGAGAAACTTTTTACATGGTATTTGATAGGAAGTTTTTATGTATCAATAATAGGAATAGTTCAATTTATTTCATTTCAAGTTGGTTTTAGACCCGGATATAATTTTAATTGGATATTGAATAAATGGAGCTATGCACCTGGTGGTTTATTTGGATTGCGGATAAATTCCATATTTGCCGAACCAACCCATTTAGGAGCGGTTTTATCACCTGCATTTTTTATTTCAATTTATAATTTATTTATAAATGAACCCTTTGGAATTACTAGGCGTCAAAGTTTAGTAATTATAATTGTTTATTTTTTGTCTTTTTCTGGTTTGGGTCAGCTTGGTATTTTTTTAACCTTGATTTTTTTCGCCATTAATTTTGGTTTACTTCGTTATCTAATTCTTGTTATTCCGGTATCGTTATTTTTATTTAATTTTTTATATAATAATGTCATTGATTTTAGAGACAGGTATGATAGCTTGGTTGGTTTATTTTCTGGTAATCAAAAATTCCAATTAGGCAAAACTCATGGTTCTTCTTTTATTCTTTATAATAACTATCATGTAGCTATTGAAAGTTTTAAAAGTAATTTCCTTTTAGGGACGGGTATTGGTTCTCACCCTATTGCTTTTGAAAAATTTTCACTCGCAAAAGATATTAAAGTTTTCGGATTAAACCTTAATTCCGCCGATGCCAACTCCATGTTATTGCGTTTAATTTCTGAAACAGGTTTGTTTGGCGTTTTGATCATGTTTTACATCATTATAAAATTCTACGTAAAACGCGATGAAAAAAATGACACCTATCATTGGTTAGTGAGTAATGGTATTTTAATTATGATCTTATTGAATCTCTTTCGTCAAGGACATTATTTCCTTAACGGATTTCCGTTTTTTGTGCTGCTATATATCTACAACAGCATTTCCTATAATAAACTCCTCGAAAATAAAGGTATGATCACCGATGTAAGTAAGGCTTAATTTCTCAGCCTTCTTTTTCTTCCTGTTTTTTTTGATTTCTTTTCTTCCTGATCTTTCTCTCCTGCATGTTCAATAGTTCTATGAACATGGCAAAGGCCAAGGCCACGTACGCGTAGTTTTTATTCAATTCAAAATGTTCCTCTTCCGGAACCGAGAAATTGTAGGCGTCGGTCAGCGCTTCTCCAACCAATATGGCACCTATCACTAGTAAAAATGCAAGTGCTATGGTTTTAATTCCTTGATTACGGTTTATAAAATCAGCAACCGCACCGCTGAATAACATCATTAAGATCATGGATATCACCACACCACCGATCATAACAACCACCTCACCACTCACGCCAACTGCCGCTAAAATGCTATCGAAACTAAAAATAAAATCAATGATGATGATCTGTGTAATGATGGCAGAAAAGGTGTTGCTTTCTTTTCGCTCCTTTTTTTCCTCTTCACTTTCTTCGTGAATTTTTTCCTGTATCTCTTTCCAGGTCTTGTAAAGCAAAAATATCCCTCCGCCAAACAGTATCAATCCTTTTCCCGAAACGCCATAATCTCCAATTGTAAACAAAGCATCTTTTAAATGAGCAATGTAACCTACCAAACAAAGTAAAACCGAACGTACCAACAATGCTAATGCCAAACCAATGATGCGCGCTTTGTTCTGTTTTTCGCGCGGCAGTTTGTTTACAGCAATTGAAATAAAAATAATGTTGTCTATACCTAAAATGATCTCAAGTACCGATAATGTGATCAGATTAATGATGCCTTGCGCCGTAAAAAGAACTCCAAAAATGGATTCTGTATCCTGCATAGTTTGAAAATGTTTTGCAAAGATACGAATTTTATAATGTTAAATGAATTTTATTTGCATTGAAAATCAATTAGTTATGAAATTTAAATGTTAAATTACAGTACTATGTGTTGCAAGGTACTAAAATATTCACTTATCTTTGTATCACCAAATAACTCGAGTTTAAAACAAGTCATTAAATAAAAACATAAAAAGACGAATTATGAGAACAACAAGTCAATTAAAAAACAAACTGGTAAAAGCCATCGGTATTTTTTCACTGGTTACCTTAAGCAGTTTCTCTTTTGCTTCCACAACCTCTAATGGTAACGAAGCAATTATTGAAACCGAAAAAACCATCAAACAACACATCTCTTTTCCTAACATCATTCTTCCAATTCAACATACCGAAAAAGTGGAAGTGGTTTTTACAACCTCTGAGAACGGGAAAGTAAATTTTGTGCTGGCTAAAACAGATAACAGCATTTTAAAAAAGCAAATTGAAAAACAATTTTCAGAGCTTACGCTTTCAAAAATTAAAAGCAATGTAGCGTATAGTATTGTATTTAACATTAAAACAATTTAATCTATGACTGTAAATTCAGAGAACACAAAAGCCCAAATGCGTAAAGGTGTTCTTGAACTATGCATACTCTCTATCCTTTCTCAAGGCGATGCCTATCCAACAGAGATCATCGATAAGTTAAAGGAAACAAAGTTAGTTGTAGTTGAAGGAACACTTTACCCTTTGCTCACACGCTTAAAAAATACCGGCTTACTTACCTACCGTTGGGAAGAAAGCACAAGCGGACCACCACGCAAATATTACAAGCTCACCGAAATTGGCGAGCAATATTTAAAAGAACTTCAGCTTAGCTGGAACGAACTGGTGGATGCGGTAAACAAAACAATTTTAAACAGTAAAAATTAAAAAAGATAATCATGAACAAAACTGTAACTATAAACATTAGCGGTATAATCTTCCATATTGAAGAGGATGCTTTTGAAAAGTTAAGTAAATATTTAAGTACCATTAAAGGGTATTTTTCAAAGAACGAAAGTGGTAACGAGATCATTGCCGATATCGAAGCACGCATTGCCGAATTATTACAGGCAAAAGTGAGTCAGTATAAACAAGTGGTTTTAATGATGGATGTGGATGATGTGATCAAGGCGCTTGGTAAACCCGAAGAATTCGGTATTGAACAAGAAGAGCCAACTGCCGAAAAACAAAATCAGCAAACCTATTCAACCGAGCCTATCAAACGCCGTTTATTTCGCGATCCCGATGAAAAAGCCATTGGTGGTGTATGTTCTGGTCTAGCGCATTATTTTGATATTGATATTGTTTGGATCCGCCTCGCTACATTCTTATTGATATTTTTTGGTGGTGTGAGTTTATGGGTTTATATCATCCTATGGATCGTTATTCCCGAAGCACGCACTACTGCCGATAGATTGGCCATGCGCGGCGAAAGTGTGAATATCGATAACATCAGCAAACAATTCAAAGATGAAATGGATGGCGTAA
>JBIKKW010000219.1:0-3396 GCA_044360115.1 Bacteroidia bacterium | reverse complement strand
AAAACGGAGTTTCCTAATAATATTGATATTAAGATCACGGCCGATCAGTCAGATAAAACCAAAGTTACATTGCATGACCTGATCAACACCATCATCATTGGTTTCATTTTAGTTACCTTGATCCTCATGTTCTTTATGGGAGTTACCAACGCCTTATTCGTTGCGCTCTCGGTTCCTTTATCGATGTTCGTAGCTTTTTTAGCAATGCCAAGTATCGGATTCTCTATGAACATGATCGTACTCTTTGCATTCTTACTCGCTTTAGGTATTGTGGTTGACGATGCCATTGTTGTTATTGAAAACACACACCGTTTGTTTGAGAACGGAAAACGCGATATTAAAACCGCTGCAAAAATGGCGGCCGGTGAGGTGTTTTTACCGGTATTAAGTGGTACCATTACAACACTTGCTCCTTTTATTCCATTAGCATTTTGGCCTGGTTTGATCGGTAAATTCATGTTCTTTTTACCGGTTACTTTAATTATCACACTACTTGCTTCTTTGTTTGTGGCATACATCATCAACCCGGTATTTGCTGTTGATTTTATGAAACCACATCACGAAGAATTTAAAGAATATGGTAAACTCACACGCAAAGCTATTTTACGTTTGGTACTGTATGCAATACTATCAATTGTGTTTTATGCAATGGGTAAAGTTGCTTTAGGAAATCTGATGATCTTCTTCGCGTTGTTCATGATCATTCACCGCCTATTCTTATATAAGGTCATTGAAAATTTCCAAACAAAAGCTTGGCCGGCCTTCCAAAAGAGATATACGAACTTGTTGATCTGGGGATTAAAACGTCCGTATCAGTTATTATTCATGACATTGGGATTATTTGTTTTCTCTATTGTTCTCATGAATATCAGAAAACCAAATGTTGTGTTCTTCCCTCAAGGTGACCCTAACAATATTTTCGTGTACGTTAAACTTCCTGAAGGAACCGATCCATACAAAACCAATAATGTGATGAAATTGGTTGAGAAGAAAGTGAATGATGTTATAGGTAAAGAAAATCCGATCGTATCATCGATGATCACTAATGTAACCATTGGTGTTACCGATCCTCAGGATGAAGACCAAAGTTCATACGCTAACCGCGGAAAGATAGCCATTAACTTTGTTGAATTCAGCGAACGTAAAGGCGAAAGCACCATGAAATACTTAAAGGAACTTCAAAGTATGAAATGGAATATTGCAGGTGCCGAGATCACGGCAAATAAAGAGCAAGCCGGACCACCGGTTTCAAAACCAATTAATATTGAGATCAAAGGTGATAAGTTTGAGGAGTTAACAGCAAATGCCCGCGCACTTAAAAATTATCTTGAAGAAGCAGGCGTTCCGGGTGTGGCAGAATTAAAAACCGATTTCGTTGATAACAAACCTGAAATTGTTTTTGATATTGATCGTGAACGTGCCAACCGCGAAGGTATTTCTACAGCTCAACTTGCAATGGAAATTAGAAAAGCTGTATTTGGTATTGATAACCCAAGTAAGTTTCGTGATGCAAATGATGAATATCCTATTCAATTACGTTACAATTACAATCAACGTACAAACATTGAGCAGATCAGAAACTTAAAGGTCATTTTCAGAGATATGAACATGGGTGGTATGTTGCGTTCTGTTCCGCTATCTGCATTTTGTGATATTCGTTACGAAAACACTTACGGCGGAATTAAACGTAAACAAAACAAACGCGTGATCACTCTTTCATCAGATGTGCTTGAAGGCTTTAACGCCAACAATGTTGTTGCTGCTTTAGAAAAAGTAGCAAAAGGTTATAAACCGAATGGTGCCGTTGAAGTTAAGTTTACCGGACAACAAGAAGAACAAGCCGAAACCGGTGCATTTTTAGGGAATGCCATGATGATCTCCATCGGTATCATCTTATTAGTTTTGGTAATTCAGTTTAACTCTATTGGTAAACCTATCTTGATCTTGTCTGAGATCCTTTTAAGTGTTATTGGTGTATTATTAGGTACAGCTATATTTAAAATGGATATGAGTATTGTAATGACCGGAATTGGTATTGTGGCGCTTGCCGGTATAGTTGTTCGAAACGGAATATTACTGGTTGAATTTGCTGAAGAAGCAAGGCATAAAGGTGTTAGCTTGTACGAGGCAACTGTTGATGCCGGCCGCACGCGTATGACCCCGGTTGTGCTTACGGCAACTGCAGCCATTTTAGGTTTAATTCCATTAGCTGTAGGATTGAATATTGATTTTGAAGGATTACTTGCACACTTTGAACCGCACATACACTTTGGTGGAGATAACGTTGTGTTTTGGGGACCATTAAGCTGGACCATGATATTTGGTTTGGCCTTTGCAACATTTTTAACTTTGTTGCTAGTGCCTGCTATGTATTTGATCAGCGAACGCTTAAAACGCAAATCAGAAGTGATCTTAGATCATTTTGAATTACCACGAATAATCATGTATGTTCCTTTCTTTGTAGCGGTATGTAATTTGATATTACGTATTCAAAGAAAGAAATTAGATTTTGGAGATCTGGATAGATAATAATACAATTAAAAAAACCGATGTTTAACACATCGGTTTTTTTTGTTTCAAATTTTCAATTAAAACTTTTCTTTTTCAAGTCTTGCTACAACAGCACTCGCAACGGCATTACCTACAACATTGGTAGCGCTTCGTCCCATATCCAATAATTGATCAACGGCCAATAACAACAATAAACCTTCCTGAGGAATATTGAACATGCTTAACATTCCGGCAATAACAACTAAGGATGCACGTGGCACGCCTGCCATACCTTTACTGGTTACTAATAGGATCAGCATCATTTTTATTTGATCGCCGGTGGATAGATCGATGCCATAACTTTGCGCAATGAACATGGTTGCAAAGGTCATATACATGATTGATCCATCTAAATTAAATGAATAACCCAATGGCAAAACAAAACTTACAATACGGTTACTAATACCATGTTTTTCAAGAGCCTCAATTGTTTTTGGCATGGCACTCTCGCTGCTTGCTGTGCTAAATGCCAATAAAATGGGTTCTTTTACATCTTTCAATAAAGTGAAAAATTTGATCTTAAACACCTTACAGATCAAAAACAAAATACCAAAAACAAAGAACAATAAACCGCCAAAGAAACAAGCGATCAAATAAACATAACCGCCCAGCAGATCCAACCCTTGCTGAATAACAACTGCCGTAATGGCTCCAAACACACCAATAGGCGCAAAACTCATGACGTAATTAGTTACCTTGAACATAACATGACCCAAACTATCGCAGGCATGAACAATGGCTTTACCATGCTCTTTAATTGAAGCAGCAGCAACACCAAAAAATAACGCGAATACAACAATTGGTAATATTTCGTTATTTGCCATGGCACCAATCACACTATCAGGT
>JBIKKW010000218.1:0-3407 GCA_044360115.1 Bacteroidia bacterium | reverse complement strand
CATATTTTAATTATTTGAAAACTAATAACATAAGTAAGATTACAATAATTGCCATAATTTTTCTAAATAATTTAGAAAAAAAAAAAAAAGATATTTGTTTGTTCAAAGTTGCAACAAGAACAAATGCAGTAAAGCATAAAAAAACCGGAACAACCACGATGGTTGGAATTTAATTATTAAAAAATGAAAAAAATAATAACCTATGTAGCCCTATTTATTTCATTAGGATTCATTAGTGAATTAAATGCAAAAAGAATTGTTGACGTTTATAAAAGTGATGGTTTTTTTGGTTTGTATAATCATGTAAGATCAACTTTTGAAGGTGTTGACGAATATGGAAATTATCATTATAAACTTACATGTTTTGACCCCGGCACTACGCGATGTAGATTAACTCATGCACCCGCTCGTGTTGCACCAACTCCTATTGAGCAGGAAATTGAAGAACTTGAGAATGGATTTATTGAGCAAACGATTACGCAAATTGGAGAAGCAGATCCTTCGGGAGATGTAACAAAAAAGTATCAGTCAACATTAACTGATGGAACCATAATTTGGACTTATGTTGAGATTAATTGGGAGACAGACCCAAGCAATCCTGATAATACTGTTTATCATACAACAGTTTGGAGTGTTAAAATTTAAAAACAGCTTTTTATTGGTTTGGAGATATTAGTGTCTCCAAACCATTTATATTATTTCGTATGCGTTTTGTTGTATTGATTTGCTTTGGTTTATTTTCAAAATTGTTCTCACAAAATTTGACTATAAAGGAAATTGTTAATTACCAATATTTAAGGTTTGATAAGTATAGTCACCTGTTTAGTAAACCGGAGAATATTTATACTTATAAAAATAACTTAATTGTTTTTGAAAATTTCAAGTGCTACATTTTTGACATTAACAAATTTGAAAAAGTGATCGATTTGAAGAAGAAAAAATATTTGGGTGAAGATGTAAAGTTCATTTCTAGCAAACACGAAACAATTTATTATTTTTCGAACGACACTTTAGTTGTTAAAAGTGACACAAATTATTTTGCATTTAAATGGCTCAATTCTGATTTTAGTTACATAAAGCGGATGTCATTGAAATATAAGGGCCCTGAATTATACTTTTTAAATGGGAATATATATACATATGGAATTTATAATTATACAAACAATCAATTAAATATTAAATCGGGATATTGTAAGCTCAATTTATTTTCTAACAACATAAAAAAGAAAGATATAAAGTTTGAGTATTTACCTCTAACACATTTTGCGCCCAACAAGTTTATGGATTTTAACAGTAATGGTGATTATTTCATAGTAGACCCACTTAAATATCAGTTAAAATTGTTCACAAACGATGATTTACTTATTGACAGTATAGACGTCCCTTACGCCGAATTTAATCAATCTGTAGAAACTATTCGTTTCTTGAAAGATTCAATTGATGAGCAGGTAATGGCAAAATATCCTACAAGTTATTTTCAAAAAGTTGGTTCAATAATTGATAAATCGGATAGGATTTGGCAAGCAAATTTTATAGGTAATAAATCTATAGTTATTAGGATTTCGCGTAAAGGAGTAAATAGTAATAATGCAGGAGGCCCTACTTTTTATGATCATTTATGGAGAAATGATAAGGGAAAATGGAGGTTAGTTCAAGTTAAGAAATTAAAAATTGACAATTTTGATAGTCAAGTTTCCTTGGAAGAAATGTGGCCATATTTTTTAGTAGGTACAAAAGTTTTGTTTAGAGAAAATAATTTGTTATATCTAACTTGGACATCTGAAAAGTCAAATACTATTTCAAATTACTCAAAATTTTTTGGATTTGACGTTTCAGATAAAGAAAAGTTGCACTTAAGAATTATAAAATTCAATTGAAAATATTAATTTTAATATACAGTCTTTCAGCATTTCTTTTATGTAATAGCAGAAGGGAGAAGGTGATTATTTTAACAGGTGGTATTACTTGTCACGCTTGTGTCAATGAAATTTACAAACTCATAACTAAAAGTATTTCTTACAAAAGGATTTATTTAGGGATTGAAAATAAAGGAATGTTTGTGAATGAATCAGCAATTAACTACTATAAATCAGATATCCCAAAAGTAAAAATTGAAATAATTAATTCACATAAACATTTTGAGCAGAATAAATTCCCTTGTGTTATGAAAATAAACAACAAAGACACGTTGTTTTTCACCTATGATGAAATTTATCTTAATGACAAAATTAACAATAACACAATCAATAAAATAATTTCAAACAAATAGGGATTAATAATCACAAATAAGATAATTATTAAGGCGCCAGGCGTTTGATCTTCCAAACATTGTTTTCTAAAGAATACACAATGCGATCGTGCAAGCGGCTTTTGCGGCCTTGCCAAAATTCGTAATACGTTGCCTGAAGGATCCATCCGCCCCAAAACTGTGGTCGTTTAATGGTTTCAGGTGTAAACTGTTTTTTAAGTTCTTCAACTTTATTGATCAATTCTTCACGCGATGTTAATTCACCACTTTGGTTACTGGCCCAAGAACCAATTTTTGATTCATACGGACGGTTATTGTAATACGCATCGCTATTGCTAGGGTGGCATTTAATTACAGTGCCTTCAATACGAATTTGTCGCTCTAATTCAGGCCAAAAAAAACTTAAAGAAATGTTCGGATTTTTTTCCATGTGTTTGGCTTTTTTGGAATTGTAATTTCCGTAAAACCAAAACTGATTGTGTTCAAACTCGCGCAAATAAACAATGCGTGAAGCAGGCTTTCCATCTTCGCTCACTGTTGCCAGCGTCATGGCTTGTACTTCGGGCACTTTTGCTTCAACGGCTTGTGCCAACCATTTTTCAAATTGCAATGCCGGATTTTCATTTACATCAGTTTCGTTCAATGTACCTTTTGTAAAATCCTCGCGAAGTTTTATGATCTGTTCTCTTAAATGATCCATGACGTAAAATTACAAAATATTAGACTTAATTGATGATGAGGCGTTGTTAAACAAAAGTAAATACAAATTGTTTAATTGCTTGATAAACGTGTGTTTCAGGATAAAACAGTTGCTTTTGAATGGTAAATTGATTTATATCATGAATGCTTGTTTTTTTAAAAAAAGAGATAATTTTGTTCAATGCTTGGTAAATTACTCATAGCGCATCCTTTATTGAACGATGGATTTTTTAATCGATCGGTTATCTACATTTCTCAATACACAGATGAAGGAGTGATTGGCTTTGCATTAAATTTCAGAACACAATTTAAGTTACGTGATGTAAGGCCGCAAGTTAAGAATGGTCATTTGCCATTGTTTGAAGGCGGACCCGTTGCTAAGAATCAATTGTTCTTTTTACATACTCTTGGCGAGAAAGTGCCTGACGCTTTGCCCATACAAGATAATTTATGGTTTGGT
>JBIKKW010000217.1:0-3413 GCA_044360115.1 Bacteroidia bacterium | reverse complement strand
GAATGTTGCTTCTTAGCGCTTGGCTATTTTATTGCCTGTAGCCTTTTGTCTGCTGCATTTAAAGCGCATGGTGTATTTTGAACGCAGTAGGTTGTGTTTGGTCTTGCGGCCGTGCATGCGTTTACGCCACATTTTAAAACTCGATGGTAACGAATTTTTTCGCATGAATTCGATCACCTCTTTTTCCTTTAAGCCAAACTGAAATTCAATAGCTTCAAAGGGCGTGCGGTCTTCCCAGGCCATTTGTATGATGCGATCGGTTTCGCGAGGGGTAAACTGTTTTTCTTTTGGTGTATTTAATTCTGCACTTTTATCATATGACCATACAGAAGGCAGATCACTGTAATAACACCAGTCTTTTTCTTCGTTCATACTTAAAGCTATTTCATTTTACCAAAAAGTTCTTCCATTTTATTGAATCGAAAATCAAATATTTCTTTCAATTGTTTTTTCACTAATAGGCTGTTGGCAATATCGCCAATAAAACCAAAGGGTACTTTATAATCAATGATATCCACCATCTCTACCCCATTTTCAATTGGTTTGATGAAGTGTTTGTGATGCCATAAAGTGTAAGGACCAAAACGCTGTTCATCTACAAAATATTCATGGTCTTTCACATGCGTTATTTCTGTTACCCAATTCATTTTTATTCCGGCAACGGGGCTCACTTTATACGAAATAATCTGGCCTGGATACATTTTCTCCGAATCCATATCACTGGTAATATTAAAGCCCATGTATGGTGGCGTTATTAATTTTAAATTTCGGGGCGATGAAATAAAATCCCAAACAGTATTGATATCTGATGGAATAGATTGCTTGAATGCGATACGGTATAATTTGCTCATGATAAAATAACAACTAAGGCAGCCATAAGTTGCGATAAACCGAATCTTTATCGTACATATCGGCTTGTTTCTTTAAATCAAAATACCGCTTGCCTCTTGGGTCGTTGCCCACACCGGCCAAATAGGCCCAGTTTCCCCAATTACTGCATACATCGTAATCAATCAGCATTTCTTCAAAGTAGGCAGCGCCATATCGCCAATCGGTTTTCAGATCGTTCACCAAAAAACTGGCTACTAATTGCCTGGCCCTATTGCTCATAAAACCGGTTGAATTTAGTTCGTGCATGGCCGCATCAATTATGGGTTCGCCGGTATTTCCGTTTCGCCATCGTTCATACAATTCGGGTTGATGATCTTCAGCTAGTTTTAATTGCGGTTTAATACCTTGTTTTAAGAAATAGGCATGCGCATTCTTTTTCATCAAAAACCGAAAATAATCGCGCCACATTAATTCAAAGAACAACCAGTAAGTTGATTCGTTTTCGCCATGCATACCCTCATATACTTTTATTTGGTGATAAATGAAACGCGGCGATAAACAACCCAAAGCCAACCAGGCCGAAAAGCGCGAACTGTAATCAGAACCCACCATCCCATTTCGGGTTTGCTTGTAATTACTAACGCGTTTTGATTCAAAAAAATAATATTTCAACCGCTTTAAAGCATGATCTTCACCACCTTTAAACACAAATGAAAACAACGATTCGTTAAGTGGATCGGCTGGCATTAATTCATCAGGCGGCCAATGATCATTTGGTAAATTAGCCGGCAGATCGATCGCATTGGGTGCGGGTAAAACTGCGCGTACGATCGTTTCCTTTTCAACTTTTTTTCTGAAAGTGGTAAACATATCCGGAATATCTTTTATGGAAAAAGGCAGGTCGGAAGGATGAAACATGGTACTGGTGCTAAATACTTCTAACTCGGCGTTTGATCGGTACAACTGTTCACTCACCAATTTCTGAACTTGAAGTTCTTCATATGCCACTTCTTTCTTCGCATAAACTTTTTCCACTCCAAATCGCTTTACCAATTCATGCAACACATAGTCGGGCCTGCCATATTGAATAAGCAGATCGCCACCTGCTTTTTGTAAATTGGTTTTTAAATTAAGAACCGATTCTTTTAAGAATTTTTTTCTGAATACCCCGGTCTTTTGCGTTCCAAATTCTGTTTGCGAAAACCAATAGAGCTGAAAAATAAATACCGGTAACACACTTTTATAATTCAAGCAAGCTTTGTAAAGCACTTCGTTATCATGCAGGCGCAGATCGGTTGTGAACCAAACAATAACGGTTTTATCAGATCTCATGAATTTGGTTTAAATAAAGTTGTGCTTGTTGTAAAATTTCAGATCGTGTTTTAGGATCCATTTTATCCCAAACTGAATACATCATGCCAATGCGCGGATTTTTTTGAAGTAAGTGCCGGTGTTTATCAAAAAAATTCCAATACAAACTATTAAATGGACAAGCCCTATCACCTGTCTTTTTCTTTTTATCGTAATAGCAGCCTTTACAATAGTCGCTCATTTTATCTATGTATGCGGCAGAACTCACATAGGGCTTTGTTGCCAGCAATCCGCCATCGGCAAACTGACTCATGCCCCGCGTATTGGTTATTTCAACCCACTCGATCGCGTCAATGTAAATACCTAGATACCATTTATCAACTTCATTTGGATGCACACCGGCCAACAGGGCAAAATTTCCGGTAACCATCAACCGTTGTATATGATGTGCGTAGGCATACTTCAGCGACTGGCCAATGGCCTGCTTCATGCAATTCATTTTGGTTTTACCGGTCCAATACATTTGCGGTAATTCATTTTGATGATCAAAATAATTTACATTACCATACTCTGGCATTTGTGCCCAATACACACCGCGCATGTATTCGCGCCAGCCCAATATTTGTCTCACAAATCCCTCCAGTTGATGAAAGGCAATTTCATCTGGATTTTTTTTCCAGGCATTAATAGCAACTTGTATCACCTCAAGCGGATGCAGCAATTTTACATTCAGCGAAAACGAAATTCGTGAATGGTAAACCGACCATTGATTCACCGTCATAGCATCCTGAAAAGTGCCGAAGTGAGGCAAAAGATTTTCGGTAAAATAATTCAACAATTCAATTGATTCTTCTCGATTTACAGGCCAGATGAATTTTTTTGGATCCACTGAACCAATTGTTTTTAATCCCGCTTGATCAATTTCATTTAAAATGTCCGCTATGTTTTTTTCAAACACCAAAGGCTCGGGCGCTTTATGGCCTGAAGGTAATTTGCTGCGGTTATCCGCATCAAAATTCCATTTACCAAACATGGGTTCTCCGTTTTGCACAAGCACATTGTGTTTCTTACGCATATACCTGTAAAAACTTTCCATCAGGTATGTTTTTTTACCGGTAAAAAATGTTTTTAATTCATCACGCGTAGTTAAAAAATGTTCTGTGTCCACATACGAAAAATCAATTCCCAAATGAAGTGCCGTTTGTTTTAAGTAGTCATCCAATCTGTATTCATCCGGCAACTGATACTCCAATTTTTTAATAGAATATTTT
>JBIKKW010000090.1:0-12418 GCA_044360115.1 Bacteroidia bacterium | reverse complement strand
CTTTTCTTCCAAGAATGGAACCAAAACAATGAAAGCCCTGAAAAAGGGCTTTAAACTCACTGTGCTTACAAACAAAAAAGCGAGCTATTTTGTTTGCTCGCTTCGTTCGTTGAACCATTGTTTTGGTCATCTGGCGGGAAAAGAGGGACAAACTTCGAACCTGAATGTGCATGATTTGGCGGAAATACTTGATTTTCTTGACCATAACCGTGAGGAGATCGATTCTATTAAAAAAGAGCCTGAAACAGCAGGAAATTAACCCTGTTATCCACTTTCTGTTGCCTCGAAGGCGACAAACACAAGGTAGTAAAGTCAATAGTTAATTTTCGTTTTGGTTGGTTAAGGTCAACAAACTCAAAGTCCTGATTGAGCATTAAAAAATCGTATTTTTAGAAAAAAATGTCCTATGGAAAAGAAATGGTATCCCGAACGCAACGAATTTGATTCAATAGCCTCCTTAATCAAAAATTTTATTCATTATAATAAATTTTCTGTATCAAAATCAACAATAGAAAAGGACGTATTGGCCACCCCGGACTTTCCTATGGTTTCATTAGCGACCTTTATGAGGTTGTTTGAAAAATGGGGCATAGAACATAAAGCGTTTAAATGTCCATTAGATAGGGTAAAGGATATTGCCCCCAATAGCATACTTTACATTAGCGATATAGCAGGTTCTAAGCAGGGAGATTTTGTAATGTACTATGGTTTCAGAGGTAACGAGGTTGAATATTTACATACTCGTAAAGGCTGGGTCTTGGAAGATCTGCAAGAGTTCGGGCAAAAGTTTGGAAATGTGGCGTTAACCGCATCTTCAATTAAAGAACCCGAAAATGATTTTGAAATTAAAGAGAAGGAATATGAAGCAAAAAAATTAGCTAATCCAAACTTAAATAATGTTCGGGTAGTCGATAATTTTCTAACCGCTAGTGAATGCCAATATATAATTGATATATCAACTCCGTTGTTTCAAAGAAGTATGTTTTTGTATGGGGATAAAAAAGTTTTAGACCCGAAAAGGACAAGTTATAGCGCAGAACTTCACGTATTCCCTGAAGACGAGGTACTAAATGGAATAAGAAAAAAAGCGTCTGAATTAATTAATGTACCTGAAGATCATTTTGAGTTTTTCCAATGTGTTTCTTACGATAAAAAACAGGAAATTGACCACCACTACGATACTTTCGACCCAAAATCGGAAGGTGGTAAAAAAATTATTGCCGAAGGTGGTCAAAGGAAATACACTATACTTGCCTATCTAAACGATGATTTTGAAGGAGGCGCAACCTATTTTCCCGACTTAGATTACATGGTGCAACCAAAAAAAGGCAGCGTTGTTATTTTTAATAATCTTGACGAAAACGGGAATGTATTACCATGTGCTTGGCATGGTGGTTTACCTGTTACAACAGGTCGTAAATTCGCGGCAAATTTATGGGTACATGACAAACCATGTAGGTAATTACTTTAAACCTGTTCGTTTAAGTAACTCCAAAGAAACATTATTCTTTTTAAGGTCTATTACGTTTTTATATTTTTGGTAATTCAATTCTACATCAAATATTACGGAGTAAATTTCCTTTTTCCCATTGGAAATAACTTCAATTAATTCAAATGTGGTTGTTTTATAAGCCCACTTAGTTACTCTAATAGATTTATCGGGTGAACTGTATTGAAATTCTACACCCTGCGAAATTATTTTTCGGTATTTACGTTGTTCGTGTATATAAGCTGTGTCGTTAGAATATTCAGGCGCATAATCGTAACAAGCTATTATACCAATTATTTTCTTTTCTTTATTTACTTCCAAAGCCATAGAATCCGCTACCCCATAATTACCCTTTTTAACACTGTAATAATTGTTTCCTAAGTTTCTTGTTATATCAGCAATTTTACCAATGTTTGAGGCCATTATCAATTTACGATCATTTGCAATACCGACAGAACGAAACAATTTTAATATTGTATCGTTTTGAGATGAATTGGGAATATAATCAGAGTTATTTTTTACAGTAAGACTTGGGCTATTTTGTGAGGTTGCAATGAAATTACATAGTAACAAAGCAACAAGTAATAATTTATTTTTCATTTTTTGTTTTAGGGTTTTAATTCATGAAGCCTTTGTATAAGTTCTTATTTCGCTAAAGTACATATCGGAAATTGGTGTATCAATAAAATGATTTCTTAATAAATCGTTCCAACTTTTTCCCAAATTTAGCCACATCCTTTTCTCAATTGAATACCCCGAAAATATCCAATCTAATGCCTTTTTTGTTTGTTCGTCTTCGGGGTTAAAGTTTTGCTTATTAATGTTCGGATCAATTGTCGGTCGCCAATTCCTTTCTGTTTCCTTATTGTGAATAGCAAAATCAATAAGTTTTATTGCCTTAATAGTTCTGTAAATCATTTCGTTCAAATCCAAATTATCAGGTTTTAAATAATCCATAAACGCTTCTATATTTTCACTTTCCCTAACTGATCGTTCAGGGTGAAATTGCTTAGTAATAACAAGTATAAGTAATCTTGTTTCAGGTTCCAAGTTTATTAGCCAACTTTCAATTATCTGGAGCGGGTTTAAGTTCATCCTTTATTACTTTGTTTCCGAAAGCCTGGACTTTTAAGATTTAAAATTTAGTGTTTTGATTTATTTTTATGCTTTGGTTTCAATTCTACTTCAGGATAATTGCAAGCAGGTTGAGCTATTAGTTTAACGTCAATAGTAGTAGTAGAAAGAACTTTATGGCTTAATATTATTTCCTTTTTTTCGTGAGCAATATAGTAACAAACTAAAGTTATATTATTGGCAGTATCAGCAATTGAGGTTATATCAATAGAGTAAAATCCTAAACTATCAGACTTAGAATAGAGTTTAGTTCCTTTTATTATAACGGTCGCATATGGAATAAAATTATCATAGTTAGGATTTTCGTGTACCCTGCCTTTTATTAAAATTTTTGGTTTATCAATGAAACCTGTTTTTAAACCTTCCTTTTCCAATACGTAAGTATGGGTTTCGACCTCAGTAACTTTGGTTCTATCCTGAGAATATCCAACTTTGAAAAGGAGAAAAATAAAACATATACAAATATTTATCCTTTTACTCATCGTTGCAATTGAACTGTACCGTTAAATGAATAGCTCTTTTTATTTTCAAGTGTAATTTTAATGAGGTAAAAATAAGTTCCGGCACTCACAGGATCACCAGAGTCTTTGTCTAAACCGTCCCAGCCATCAAGTGCATTAGAAGTATCGCAAACCAATTTCCCCCACCTGTTAAATATTAGCATTGAAGAACTGGCTATGCTTTTACCTTTAATAAAAAAATGTTCGTTTACTCCGTCACCATTCGGAGTAAAAATATTGGGAACATAATTAGAGGCAATACCGTCTATAATAATTACGCCTCTTGTTGTATCCGCACAACCAAATGGATTAGTTACGATCAACGAGTAAGGAAAGTTACCCTCACTTTGATAATTATAATTGTTGATTGCATTTGTTGAGGTATTACCATCACCAAAATCAAAAAGAGTAGCGTGTTGACTTTGAGTTGAGTCAATAAATGTTATTTGAGGATATAAAATGTTTGTGCTTAAAGGTGTGACAAAGTGTTTTACTTGTGGCTTGGGATAAATCTGTATGTAATTAACCTTTCTAATTGTATCGCTACAATTATTACTATCCTTTACTACAAGGGAATAGGAATAAGAACCTGAATTATTGAAAGGATAAAAAATGGTAGTATCGCTAAATGTTTCATTATTTATGTTCCAATAATTAGTAACAGGATGCAAACTATCATTTATCGTTTTGAATTTAATTAATAAAGGTTCGCAACCAACTGTATCGCTAAGTGAAACATTTGCATTTGGAGAAGGTAACACAATAGCAGTTCGTGTACTCGTTCTTATACAACCATTTTCCGAAAGAGTAACCGTAATGGTATGTATCCCTGCATTTAAAAAATTAACGTTACTTGGATTTTGTACACTTGAAAAAATTGGATTTGGTGAATTTGCAAATGTCCAACTAAAAACTGCGTTGGTTCCATAAATACCATTTGCATTGTAGCTAAATGAATTATTTTTTAAACATTGCTTTTGAGTGTAATTGTCAGGGTATAAAACAAGTTTTGGTTGGATGTTAACAGGTGTTTTTAAAACAGTTGGGGTTGGAAATAGCCAAGCAAAGAGAGAAGAAAAAGCTCACTCAAACCGAGGTTGCCTACAAATGTGATTTTGAAAGAGGTAATCTTACAAGGATAGAGAAGGGTAAGTCAAATGTGACTGCTGAGACTCTTCTAAAAATCAGTGAAGCTTTGGATGTTCCTGTTTCAAAATTCTTCAAGTTTCAGGAGAAGCTAGATAAATAGTATGCTAATCGGTGTTCTCTAGCTCACCCATTTGCGAATTGCTTAAAAAAGTGAATGTTTAGGGGCTTGTATAAGCCAGTACATTCTATGTTTCAAAACACAAGGCTTTCTTAACTGCCGGAGGCAATCAATTAACTTAAGCCGTAGCTTTTTTAAGCCGCGGGTGAGCCAGTTATTAAGATGCGGTTTATTGATCTGTGGGTTGTTGGGGTGTATTAGCAGAGATCATTAAAAGAAGCATCTTCTGTCTGAACATGCGCAGTTCAGCAAAAGGTGTGACAAACGAGCCTTGTGTGTGTTTGGCAAAACTTTTGCAACAAGCTTCTGAAGACAGGCCTTTCTTCCCAAGTCAAAAAAAATAATGCCCCTCAACACCAGTTTGTGCGAGGGGCCCTTTCATTCACGGTTAACATAGTCACTGCAGCTGACCATTATATAACCCTGTAAGCAACTTAATGGGATACAAGGTAAAGCAGGTAAGTTGGGCATTACACCCAACCTGTTTTTATTTAAGACTGATACCTTCATCTACAAATGAACAATAACTGTTTGCAGTTAAAATGATGTGATCAATCACCTTGATGTCGAGCAGTTCTCCAACTTCAGAAAACTTTTTGGTAAGTGCTTTGTCATTTTCGGATGGTTTTAAACTGGAGCTTGGGTGGTTGTGCAGCAAAACGATCCCTGATGCAAGGCATTTGAGTGCGGTAGCAAAAGCTAACCTCAGATCCACCAATGCGCCACTGATACCACCTTCACCCAGTTTAACATAACCTAATACCTCATTAGCTCGGTTAAGCATTATCATAAAAAAGTACTCCTTCAGTTCAATTCTGGAGTAGCTGGCAATAAAGATCTCCCGAGATACTTCAGCGGCATCACCAGGAGTAGTGATCTTGTTTCTACTGAACAGTTTTTTCTGAAACTCCAGCTGGATCTCATTAATAAAGTTGTTTGTTGTTTCCATGTTTTTAAAGTTTTAGTTAAACAAGTTTGTTCATGAGATATGCTATAAATGATACCATCATGAAAAATGATTTCACTCCGGAATTGGTTAATGCCAAAAAGAAAGCAAGGGGGGTAACCCTTTAGCAAACACAGGTGGGGGGCTTGTGCGGGGGGATGTTATGTAGACACTTACCCTTTAGCTATATGGTGCCATTAAACTTATAATGTTTAAAATATTTAAAGTTTGATGGGTATGAAAAAGCTGAAAGGTAGAGCAGTGCTGTTATGCACTAACTCTCCTTTTTGTTGTTCAGTTTTTTGTGTAGCAGCTGCATTTCATCCAATACCCTTGAATCCAGCATGCGTGCATAGATCTTGGTTGTGGTAAGATTGGTATGCCCTAACATTTTTGAAACAGATTCTAAACTTATACCATTAGCTAAGGTAACAGTAGTAGCAAAAGTATGTCGGGCTAGGTGGCAACTCAGTCTTTTGTTGATACCACAGAGTTCACCGATCTCCTTCAAATATGCATTCAATTTTTGATTACTTGGAACAGGCAGCAGTTTACCGGAGTGATTGTTGCTGTACTTTTCAATGATCTGAATTGCACCCGGCAATAGTGGTACATTGACTGCAGTATCAGTTTTTGTTCTTTTTGTTTTCAACCACAAGATCTTTTTGTCATCATAAGCGATGCACTCCCGGGTAAGTTTACTTACATCGCAATATGCCAAACCGGTGAAGCATTGAAATAGGAATACATCCTTAACCTGCTCTAGCCGATTGATGCTAAAATGCTTTTCTACAATTACAGTAAGTTCATCTTTGGTCAGGTAGCCTCTATCTACTTTATTCAGCTTCATTTTAAAGTTGAGGAAGGGGTTTTTATCGATCCATGCATTGGCTATAGAGTACTTGATGATCTTCCCGAAGTTTTTAATATACTTCACAGCTGTGTTGTTGTTGCACTTTCTTACTGATCTGAGATAAAAATCATATTCAGTGATGAACTCATGATCGATCTCATGCAAGAAAAAGTCATTCCTGTTGTACTTCCATGTAACAAAATCCTTTAGGTGCTTAAGTGCAGTTTGGTATCTTTCATAAGTGCCATATGCAAATGTTGAACCAATAAGTGTTTTTACCTTTTGGTTGTGATCTTCAAACACACTGAACACACTTTTGATTTGATGCGGTCTTTGTTCAGCACCAATCTTTTTAGCATGTCAGCATCAACCGGTGTGTTACTGTCTACCAATTTGTAATGTGCTTCATAGATCTTGTTTTTGATCAAGCTGATGTAAGCATTGATGTTTTTTGATTCCTCAGTATTGCCCTTAACTATTTCTTTTGCAGCATCCCATTTGTCAGGGTAAACTGACCGTTGTAAAGAAAAAGTTGCTCTCTCTTTTTCTACTGTGATCCTGCAAAAAATTGGTGACTTGCCATTTTGGTTCCTTTTGTCCACCCTTAAGTGAAACAAAACAGTTAGTGTATTTATCATATATCTCCTTGTTTATCAGTTTCTAACCGATGATGGAGATACCAAAGAAAGCATGATTGGTGAATGGTATCTTTTAGGTGTCTTTTTGAGCTAAAAAAAGCACTTTTTTGAGGTACCAAAAATGAAAAACCCCAGTGTTTACTGGGGCTTTTATTTTCTCAGCGGAGAAAGAGGGATTCGAACCCCCGGACCTGTTACAGTCAACAGTTTTCAAGACTGCCGCATTCGACCGCTCTGCCATTTCTCCGGGGGCAAAATTAGCATTTTTTTTTATTCTGTGGCCTTTTTTCAAAATAAATTTACCTAACTTTATAGTTCAGCTCAAAATCAACCTATTAGTGTACTTCAAGCTTAAATACATCTTGTTTTTTCTGCTGTTTTTTGCAGTCAAATTATCTTTTTCGGTGGAGGTTTATTATAAATTAGCTTCGTTTTACATTCCAAAACAAGATCCCTTTGTTGAAACGTATATGACCATAGCCGGCCAATCCGTTAAGCGCATGGCTGTTCAGGGCGGCTACCAAAGTGCCGTAAATATTAATTTTTTAATAGTTGATGCAAATGGTAAGATCGTAAAAGGGAATAAATATAATTTGAAAGGCCCTGTTTATTCAGATACTACCAATGTGCCTGCTTTTATTGATAACCAGCGTTATTCATTACCAAGTGGTTCGTACACAATTGAGTTAACTGTAAATGATGTTAACTCTAATCAACCGCCATTTAAGTTGATACAAACCATTAAATTGAATTACAATGCGTATCCTATTCAGGCTAGCAGCATTCAAATACTCGAAAGTTTTAAAAAAACAACAGCGCCAAATCCGTTGAGTAAAAGCGGATTTGATCTGATACCATATAATATCGATTATTATCCCGAAACTGTAAATAAGATCCAATTTTATTTTGAATCCTATAATACCGATACCTTTTTAGGAAAGAGTAAACCTTTCATTTATAAATATTTTATCGAGAATACAGATGATCTGAAACCGGTTGGCGATTTTTCTGCATTTAAAAAAGCCGTTACAGCCCCTGTTAATCCGCTTATTGGTCAGTTTGATATTTCTAAACTACAAAGCGGTAATTACAATTTGGTGATTGAAGTGCGTGATGAAAAGAATATCATTCAATTGCAGGAAAAATATTTTTTTCAGCGTCGTAACAAATCGGTTGATCCGGTTTATGCAACAGCCTTTGATGTGCCAAATGCACTCGAAAAGTATTTCAGAAATGTAAAAAGCGTTGATACCCTAAAAATATTCGTTGAGTGTTTGTGGCCAATTTCAGATATGAAAGAACGTGAACGTCAGATCAATCAAACCATTAAAAAAGACACTGCTTTAATGCGCAATTACTTGATCGATTACTGGACAAAAAGAGCGGCCGATTCAGTAAGTCCAATGAAGATTTGGATGGAGTATTTGAAAAGTGTGAATGAGGTAGAGGTTCTTTTTAAATGTGGAAAACAGAAAGGCTATTTTACCGACAGAGGTAGAGTTTATTTGCAATATGGTAAACCAAATCAGCGTGCCGTGCAGCCAAATGAACCCAGCACATTCCCTTATGAGATTTGGCAGTATTACCGCTTAAATGATAAATCAAACGGACAATTTTTTAGCAACCGAAAATTTGTTTTCGTAAATAAAAGTGTTGCCGATGATTGTTTTAAACTTGAACACAGTGATATGCGTGGCGAAATTTTTAATGAACGTTGGCGTTATGAAGTTATGAAGCGTCAAACTGATGGTATTCATGACCCTGATAATACTTCTCCAAATACAGGAAATACGCAGCTTAATGATCTTTTTACAAGTCCACGATAATCAATGCAAACCGTAGCTGTAGTCATCTTAAATTATAACGGAAAAGCATTTTTAGAAAAATTCCTTTCAAATGTGATCGCTTTTTCGGCACCGCACGAAGTTATTGTAGCTGATAATGCGAGTACAGATGACTCATTGTTATATTTAAAACAGAATTTTCCTCATGTAAAAGTTTTGGCGAACTCAAATAATGATGGGTATGCAAAAGGATATAATGTGGCATTGAAACAAATAAATGCCGATTATTTTATTTTGTTGAATAACGATGTGGAGGTTACGCCCAATTGGATAGAACCCTTGCTTACATTGATGAAGCAAAATGATAAGATCGCGGTTTGTCAGCCTAAACTCATTGATCAGAAAAACAAGACCTTATTTGAGTATGCCGGCGGATCGGGTGGATTTATTGATAAATACGGCTACCCGTTTTGCAGGGGTCGTGTTTTTAATGATATTGAAACAGATAACGGACAATACAATGATGTCATTCCGGTGTTTTGGGCATCGGGTGCTTGTATGATGGTAAAAGCCGATGTGTATTGGAAAGCAGGTGGATTAGATGATGATTATTTTGCGCATATGGAAGAAATTGATCTGTGTTGGCGAATAAAAAATATGGGTTACGATGTTTTTGTTCAACCGCAAAGCAAGGTTTACCACGTTGGCGGAGGTACCTTACAAAAGATCAGTGCACGAAAAACGTATTTAAATTTCAGGAATAATTTAATAACCTTGGTTAAAGATCATCCATCAAAAGGATTGTTTTTAAAATTCGTGTATCGTTTGATCTTAGATGGAATAGCAGGCACAAAATTCTTTTTATCGCTTCAACCCAGCCATTGTTTTGCTGTTGTGCGCGCCCATTTTGCTTTTTATTTTAGTATTGGTACAACTTTAAGAAAGCGTAAAGAATTAAAAACACTTCCAAATTACACCAATACTTTTTCACCTGTTTACGATCGTAACATTGTATTTGATCATTTTGTAAAAGGTGTAAAAAAATTCAGTGATCTGAAAGGCAAGTTCAGCTGATCTATAAGCCGCAGTTACAAGGCGCGCTAAAATAAATGTAGGTTTTAGGTAATTGATTTTGCAGACCTTCTTGTTTTGTTTTCGAAATTAAAATATTCCTCAGGTCAAGCATTCTTAAGTTGGTTAACTGACTGATGCTCGATGGAAATTCTTCTAAATTATTATCCCAAAGATCGGCGTACTCCAATTTACTTAAGCGGCCAAAGGAGTAGGGTAAGGCTTTTATGTCATTCTGACTAAGGTCTATTGATCTTAAATTTTCGTTGTGCCCAAAGTTTTTTGGTAATTCTTCTAAATTATTTTTACTGCATTTAAAATATTGCAAGTTGGTCAATTTAACTAAGCTGTCGGGCAAAACCTGAATACTGTTTTTGCTGATGTCTAAATACTGCAGGTTTTTAAATTGTAACACTTCCATCGGAAATTCTTTGAATTTCTTTTTTCTAAGCACCAGGCGGTAAACACTGTCTTTATTAGCTAAAGCCATATTCAGATCGGTAAATTCACGCGTTGAGAACAAACTCACCGAATCAAGCATGGTTTGTTGCGCAAAGGTTATGCTACCTAAAGCCAGAAAAAATAATATTAAAAATTTACGCATTAATAGTTTTGTTTTTCAATCAAACCAAGGCACATGGCTTTATCTTTACCTAATTGTTCTTTTAATTCTTCGATGCCGTTAAACTTATGTTCGTTACGTATTCGTTGTAAAAAATTAACGCGAATACGGCTGCCATAAATGTCTTTATCAAAGTTAAACAAATTAACCTCAATTTTTACCGAATCATCAGAGTCGGTAGTTGGGTTTTTACCAATGTTTAACATGCCGTAATGTTTCTCTTTTTCAATTGCTACTTCAACCAGGTAAACGCCAATGGCCGGTATGAGTTTATCCGGATCAGAAACCCTGATGTTAGCTGTAGGATAGCCTATTGTTCGTCCCAATTGCTTGGCTTTAATTACGGTTCCATTTATAAAATAGCTGTAACCAAGGTATTTATTGGCAAGTGTAATATCGCCATTATCAATAGCGTGTCTGATCTTACTGGAACTAACATTAATATTATCAATATCCTGAGCACTTATTTCTTCCACTGTATAATTTAACTCCGAGGCATAGGTTTTTAAAGTACTCATATCACCATCTCTGTTCTTCCCGAATTTATGATCGTAACCTATAATTAAGTGTTTAACTTTCAAGCTCTTACAAAGTATATTGGAGATGTAAAGTATTGCATCCATTTGTGCAAACGCTTTGTTAAAAGGGTACACAATGGTAATATCCACACCATTTTGTTTGAGTAATTCCAGTTTCTCATCAGTGGGAGTTAAAAGTTTTAGGTCTTTTTGCTCAGGAAATAAAACTTTTCGGGGATGAGGATCAAAGGTAAGAAGCGCAGTTTGCAAGCCAAGTTCACGTTTAACTTCATTGAGGCGTTTGAGTATTTGCTGATGCCCGTAATGCACGCCATCAAAGGTTCCTATGGTAAGAATGGTGGGCTTTTCTATCCTAAAATCGGGGGTATAACGTATGGTTAACACCTTGCAAAAATAAACTAATCATTTTTATTAACAACATGCTTATTTAATAAATAAAAAGTAGTATTTTTGCGCTCAAATTTTAAGGAAATAAATCCCATGTCTAATAAGCAAATTGGAAAGATCTCACAGGTAATTGGTCCGGTAATCGACGTAAGTTTTGATTCAGAAGGTGGTAAATTACCAAACATCTTAGATGCGTTGGAAATTGTGCGTTCTAACGGTCAGAAATTAGTTTTAGAAGTTCAACAACACATTGGCGAAAATTCGGTAAGAACGATCGCGATGGATAGTACTGATGGTTTGTACCGTGGTATGGAAGTAGTTGCTACAGGTAGCGCTATCCGTATGCCAATTGGCGATCAGATCAAAGGGCGTTTATTTAACGTAGTTGGTGAAGCTATTGATGGTATCAATACCATTGGTAACGAAGGTGGAAATTCAATTCACCGTCAACCACCAAAGTTCGAAGATCTATCAACTTCAACAGAAGTTTTATTTACAGGTATCAAAGTTATCGACTTAATTGAGCCATATGCAAAAGGTGGTAAAATTGGTTTGTTCGGTGGTGCGGGTGTAGGTAAAACCGTATTGATCATGGAGTTGGTAAACAACATTGCAAAAGCATATTCAGGTTTATCAGTATTCGCCGGAGTAGGTGAGCGTACGCGTGAGGGTAACGACTTATTACGCGAGTTCATCGAATCTGACGTTATTAAATATGGTGAAGAGTTTAAACACAGCATGGAAAAAGGCGGATGGGATCTATCAAAAGTAGATACTAAAGCATTAGCCGATTCAAAAGCAACATTAGTGTTCGGTCAGATGAACGAGCCTCCTGGAGCACGCGCGCGTGTAGCTTTATCAGGATTAACCATGGCAGAATATTTCCGTGATGGAGATGGCACTGGTCAAGGTAAAGATATCTTATTCTTCGTTGATAACATCTTCCGTTTCACTCAAGCGGGTGCTGAGGTATCGGCTTTATTAGGTCGTATGCCATCTGCGGTAGGTTACCAACCAACATTATCAACTGAGATGGGTGCTATGCAAGAGCGTATCACTTCAACTAAAAAAGGTTCAATTACATCGGTACAAGCGGTATACGTACCTGCCGATGACTTAACTGACCCGGCTCCTGCAACAACCTTTGCTCACTTAGATGCTACAACTGTATTAAGTCGTAAGATCGCT
>JBIKKW010000216.1:0-3455 GCA_044360115.1 Bacteroidia bacterium | reverse complement strand
TTTCTACTAAACTTTTTCCCAATTGAAGCGGGGAGCTCTATTAATGGGAAAGGTGCAATTTCAGTGATGGTGTAGTGGTTGTTACGCGTTGGATGCATCCAATACTGTTCATTTGTTTCAATGGCTCCCGTTGAATCTATATTTGACCAACCTACACTAAACAGTTTTCTTTTAATTGAATCGTTCAGTTTTAATCCGGAGTATTTCCAAATAACGGTAATTTGTTTATCGGGTTGATATTTCCACGGAATTGATGTTGTAATAAATCTAACTGTATCCTTAATATAAATATTGTTTGTAGAATCAGAATAATCAGTTGCATATGTAAGGGTCTTGTGTTCAGAAAGAATTTTAGTGTCCTGCCCAAAAGAGAAGGTGAACGAAAAACAGAAAAACATGAAGCAAATAATTTTCATTTTGTTTAACCTATTATTGAGCAACTTAAATCCGTTTATTATGAAGGAAATATGATTATGTGGGATCTGAAATAATTAAGGTTAGTTAAATTTAATTTTTCCGTGTAGATCAACTCTTGTTGGATTCTCAGAGCAATAACCCCATTTTGCAGTAAACTCAGTAAAATTCGTATTGAAAGTGATAATTAATTTTCCCCAATGACTTCTGTCATAAACTAATTCATTACAGTTTTTTTCTGAGCCATTTTCAACCCATTTCCCCTCAATGGTGTGGTCATCAATAAAAGTGCCCAGTATTTCTCCGCCATCATTATCGTACCATCCTGCAATTGTTTTTCCGTATTTGTATAAATGTAATTCTCCCCAATTTGTTGCCCATCTTCCATTAATTTGTCCTTTTATAAAATTATTGTTTTGCGAAATGATGATCTGAACACGCCTGTTCTTCTTGCGTCCTTCTTCAGTAGCATTATTATCAATTGGATTATTTTCACCATATGCTTTGGTCTCAATTTTATTGGCAGCAATATTGCAACTGTTCACTAAAAAATGCTTTATCGATTGCGCTCTTTTTTCAGAAAGAACCATATTGCTTTCTGATGTACCTACACTATCCGTATAACCTTCTACTAAAACGGATCCATTGATCTCTTCAATTTTTTTGGCTATCGTAATTAGTTCTGTTTTATTTTCTGTAAGTGTATATTCTCCGGTTTTAAACAATACCGAGCTATTTAACTGAAAATTTAAACTTGAACCAATCGCACCAATAGCGTCAATGTCTGCTCCGGGCCAGCTGCCATCTTTTTGATCTTTAATGTCAATTATTTTCACGAATCGGTAAGCATCATTTTTTTTAACATAGTTCGCGATGTCTATTTTAGATAAACCACCTCCGGTTCTTCCTACAGAGATCCATTCTGTTCCATTTTTAGAAATATAAACATCAACAGGCTCAATAGAGGGACCAATTTCAAGTATAAAAAGATCATATCCGTCAATATCATATAAAACATTGTCTACAAATTTTATTACTAATTCACCGCCATAACCTAGTGTGGTATAATTCTTATCTGCTTTTTCATTATAATTCGGAATGTGGAGTACCTGATTTGGATCAGCCGCGTCTTTTATAGGGGCTGGATTTCCAATAGAATAAGAAACAACTTCATCTGCAAAAGAGATATCTCCAAATGGAAAAAAAACGCGTCCACCATGCCCGTCTGAATACGTTCTGCCGATTTGACTGAAAATAGGAGATGAAAAAAATACGATAATGATTAGTAGATTTAACGCGCGTTTCATATTCATGTAAGTGTTTTGTTTTATAGATCTCAATCAAGAGGATTTAAAACCGTGTTTCTAAGTTACAAATTAAAAAATTAAGACACTTTTGCCTTTAATGTTTAATAAATGGAAAAACAACTGAATAGATACTATTATTTATTTAAGTTTTGTACAGGCTCGGATTACAAATCCGAGCGAGCGGGATTCTGATTATTTATTACTGTTTACAAAGTCAGAAATAAAACACAGCAGTGAAAGAGCTTTTAAACTATTTTCTTCAGTTCCATAGTCCACATGAAGACCGTGCATAACTCCATGTCTATTTAAATCACTAAAATAGTTGGCCCTGTCAGGATTTCTTGTGTCTATATCAATTGGACTTACTTGTCCCAAAACAGACCTTATCAATGTTGATGCCTTTTTCGATTCAATGTAGTTATTCCGTCTGCTTGTGATAGAAACAAAATTGTTGATGCAAAGTACTGTTTTTTCTTGTGGGCAGAGAATGCTTCCAAGAAAATCTGGCTTCTAGTAGGGTGTTTTCTTAATAGAGTATCAGAGAGATTAATTAAATTCTTTCGGTAGTATTTTATAAGAAGTAATCTTGCTTTAGCATGATTATTCTTCGCTATTAGTGATAATACAGTAAAATATAAATCAATAGTAATTAGTCCTGATATATACCAGCCATGTTTTGCAAGCTCACCCGCTAACGCGGATTTGCAATCCGTGCCTGTAAAAAGTTTGCAGAATTACTTTAATGGTCTTAATTAACTATGTCAGCAAACTATATAACTATGTATTAAATATTTATTTTGAATTTTAGAAACATGGTTTGCAAATCCGAGTATGCATAGTCAATGATAATTAACTTATTTGGAAGTGCTAAATCTTAATGAATTTGAAATTTTATTTAGTTACACGGTTTACAAATCCGCGTAAGCTGCTTAAGAAAACTTATTTTACCTTTTCAGCGAATTCAACTTTCTAATACCAACTAATTGATCGTAATACATGCCTACCTGGCGGTAGTATACTAAAATGGTGTAATCATTTTCTGTATCCCAATGGCTTCCTTCGGTTTTGGTTTCATCACCGGCCTTTTTGCCATCTTCACTTAATACCAAAATGTAATTGTAATAGCCTTGCTTCAAATATAATTTACACTCGTAACCAAAGCGTTTGTAATTGTATTTCATTTTACTGGTATTGTTCATACGCCAGTCGGTTAATTTTCCCATCACGTAAAAATTACCTTGTGTTTCGGGGGTGGCATAAGGTAGAAAGAAATCTACATAGGCGTAATCGGCCTCTATATCCTGGTTGCCTTTTATGTCGCGGTTCTTAATTAAAAACCCACCATTAATATCGTTCTGAAAAATGTATTGCTTTACGGCTCGGTTCTCTTCATTGGTTAATACAACATGGTTTTTGCTATTCTCATCTTTATACATGTCTTTTACCCGCTCCGAATATACACGCAAACTGCGCATGTCAAAAAACCTGAACTCATTACCACCATTAAATATGGCCGCATCATTCATGCTGTAAGTAAGTTCATTTGGTCCGTAAAATGTTGGTGTCATATTGGTCAAAGCATTATCCCATCTGTAATTTTGTGTTACATATATCTTAATGTCCTTTGCCGGATTTACAACTTTTAAACCGGGGTAACCAACCGTAAATTCTATTTGCTGTTTGTTGTATTGGTTATCGCCTCCAATGGTTTGGCGTAACGATGCGCCAATATTC
>JBIKKW010000215.1:0-3463 GCA_044360115.1 Bacteroidia bacterium | reverse complement strand
TAAGAATAAAACAAAAAAATAAAATATATGTCGGCATTGTATTCAAAAATAAAATCGGTTGAGGAGTTTCATGACGTGTTTCAAATTGGTAACGCCAGCGAGATCAAATTAATTGACGAAAAAGATTATACCTTACGTTATAATTTGATTAAGGAAGAGAATGAAGAGTATTTAGAAGCTTGTAAGAACGGCGATATTATTGAAATTGCAGACGCCTTAGGCGATCAATTATATATTTTGTTTGGAACCATTTTAAAACATGGCTTGCAACATAAGATCGAAGAAGTATATGACGAGATCCATCGTAGCAATATGAGTAAGTTAGACGAGGAAGGAAAGCCAATTTTCAGAGAAGATGGAAAGATCTTAAAAAGCAGTTTGTATTTTAAACCGGAGATCCATAGAATAATTGAAGTTAAATAAAAAACGCCATCCGAAAGGATGGCGTTTTTTTTAGAATGCTCTATTGACACCTATCATCCATCGGAATTGCACATAATCCTTTTCTTCATAAGGTAAACGTGAAATAAACAATGGTATATCAAATCGGATTGTTAATGGTTTTAAACCGCTTAGCTGACCCCATCTTACAATATTTAACGTTGCACCTACGCCGGCATCTGCCATCACATCGCTCATTACAATTGTTTGTCCGGGTGCATTAGTGTTTATTATACCTGCATCAGCAAACAAATAAGGTTGAAGCTTAATGCTGTTCTTCAAGAACTTTGGATTAAAGAAACTAAACAACTCTCCGAATTCTATTTCGGTATTAAATGAAGCGCCGGTACTTCCTTTGTACTGATAGCTAAAGGTTCCATCCGGATTTTTTTCAGCTAATAAATAACCTGAATAACCTCTTAAATTTAATCCCCCGCCGGCAGTGAAATGATTAGTGACATTCCCAAAATTACCCCAATCGCGAGCAATAAAGCCGTAAGCACGGGTGTATTTATTATCCATCAATTCTTCATTATTTGCACCTGCAACATAAAGCATGCTTTCGCTAGGCATTATCTTGCCAAAACCAAACTGACCAAATACACGTGTATTTATATTGATCTTTCCCAAGTCATTTTTATTTACACTACTTAATGTGATTGCCGAATAATCGTAATCATTGGTAAAGGCAGATGAACGTAAGTTGAAATTAATTACGCCGGTTCCTTTTTTATATCGGTAATTATGATCGAAACCTACATGCATGGCGCTATTGAATTTTTGATAACCCCATTCGTTTGAATTGATAAGGTAAACCATATCTTGCGGCATATCCCTTAACATTCCTTTATAGTGCGTGTAAAAACGTGTTTTGTCATTATTGCTTTTCTTTTCAATTCCAATCACAGCAGCATCCAATCCATCCAGTGATTTAAATTGAGTGTAAAAATTAGCTTTCTTAATAAAGTTATTCAAACTCGTTTTATAATTGAATATAAATGAAATGGTGTTGTAGTTATTCACCTTATCATTACTCTTCATATAAGATTGTAAAAATCCGGTACTAAACCATCCTGTGAGATCAAACACATGTTTGGTCATAAGATAATCACCGCTTATTGCAGCGCCAATTTTTAAACCATCGTATCCGTTATACCAAAGGCTTGGTCGGGCGCGCATATCGTATTGTTTCCAATTTGGAGGGTTAGCTACTTTTGAGTCTAATCGAATATTTACTTTGCCTTTTTTCACGTTGTTGGTCATGTCCACATCAGCCAAACGTTTACTTGGATCGATGATCACATTTTTAATCCCTGAGTTAATATTTAGAGATGCGGTGTAGGTGGTTTTAAGTTTTGGTCCCCAGCCGATCCATCTTGGTAATGTTGTTGCGTTAGTTGGTTTTTCGAACCAGGTATTTGGAATATAGTAATGGCGCGCAGAATCATTACCATCAATTACTGCAAAATCTATTGGCATTTGCATACTGCCTTTTCGTTTGAAAGTAATTTGGTAATTACCGTTGCCTTTGTTCTTTATCTTTCCAATTTTGTAATCAATTGTTTTTGTAGTTTCTAACCACTGATCAAAAAACCAATTCAGATCGGTTCCTGTAAATTGGATGATCGAATTTCTGAAATCTTCAGGATAAGGATGGCAAAATTTCCATTGATAAAAATAAAACTGCATGGCTTTATCAAACAAAGCTCTACCCAAAACATATTCTAAATTCTTAAGCATGGTTGCTGTTTTGTAGTAAACCTGTCCGTATCCGCCGCCATGTCTTATACCACCATTAAAATCATCGCTATGGGTATTTAATGTAACCATCTCATCACGCACCACATTTGTAATGTAATAAGGGTTATAAATATCATCATCAACAGCTTTTACCGGCTTGGTGAATTCTGCCACGTACTTATCCATCAACGATCTTGGTTTTGGTTTGCCTTCAATTACCAATGGGCCATCAATAAATTGATAAGTGTCTGCCGTATAAAACTGGGTAAAACCTTCATCCAAAAACGGACGGTATGTTTCATTGCTTCCAACCATTCCGAAGAACCAATTGTGAGTGAGCTCATGAATGAATAATCCTCTGTATCCCGGATCCCATCCGCCATTAAGAGTGATCATTGGGTATTCCATTCCATCCATTGCATCGGCACTGATCATTTTTGGATAATGATACGGACCAATGTTATAAGCATTTACCTCAATGATCTTGGTCATGTATTGTGTGGCATTATACCAGCCTGCAGCATGCGGTTCCTGAACCAATGCAATACAGCGAACATCTTCTATTCTTGATTCGCCAATGCGGTAATTTGGATCGGCAGTATAGGCTACATCGTGAACATTTACCGCGCTGAATTTCCATGTTTTTTTAGTTCCATCACGTTTAATGATGGTGCTTGGTGGAGAGTTAAAAGGCTTTTTAAGGAAGTTAGAAATGTCTAATTTTTTTCGAAGTGTATCCGGCAACATTTCACTTTCATTGGTCATAATACCTGTACCATCAACTATGTAATTATTAGGGAAAGTTAACTCTACATGAAACGAACCAAAATCGCCATAAAATTCATGATCCATGTGCTGATCTGTATCCCATCCTAACTTTCTATCAAATACGGAAATGCGCGGATACCAATGCACAAGATCGTATTGCTTGCTGCCAAATGAGTTAAACATTTTCATTCGGTTACGAATGGTTTCTTTATCAAAATAAGTTTTAAAATTAATGTTGAAGGTGATGGATTGACCTGATTTAAGCGGCTTTGGTAACCATACTTTTAATACAGTATTATCCAATTCAGTTTTTAATTCGGTACCATTTATTTTTATGCTTTCAACTACTGTACCTAAGTTTTGTTCGCGATACTTGCCGTATTTTAAATTGTAATTATTGTTCTTGTAAAGGTCAGATAAATAGGAGTCTTTACATTGTGCATTGTTGTATAAATGAAAATAAACAATGGTAAGGTCGTATGGTGAATTGTTCCAATAGGTTAATTCTTCTTTT
>JBIKKW010000213.1:0-3469 GCA_044360115.1 Bacteroidia bacterium | reverse complement strand
TCAAGATCATCAACCAGTCAAACCACCCGCTTCCTGAGTATGCAACGGAGCATGCTGCCGGCATGGACCTTCGTGCCAATTTAACCGAACCAGTCATTTTAAAACCATTGGAAAGAGCTTTGATCTCAACCGGCTTATTCATGGAATTACCTGTTGGTTTTGAAGCGCAGATCCGTCCGCGTAGCGGATTAGCATTTAAGCATGGATTAACGGTATTGAATTCTCCGGGCACTATTGATGCCGATTATAGAGGCGAAATAAAAGTTCTGTTGGTGAATTTATCAAATGATAATTTTACCATTAATGATGGCGAACGTGTTGCTCAAATGGTAATTGCCAAACACGAAACCGTTGAATGGTATTCGGTTGCGAAAATTGAAGAAACAACCCGCGGCGCCGGTGGATTTGGTAGTACGGGGAAGCAGTAGGAAGTTAGAGTTAAGAAATGAAAAGTAATGAACCCTTATTTTTAGTTAGATCTTTATTACTTTTCTTTATTATTGGAATAATACATCTCTCAACTTCTTGCAAACAAAAACCTCAGCCAATTAAAATAATGCAAAATGAAGAGGCTGCATTACGATCAATCCAAAAAAAATACAGAGCTCAAGAATTAAGGATCACCGAACTTGAAGAATTTGATACTATTGTTAAAAACAGTATTCACATTTCGTTTGTAAATGCCATGTATAACCTTGAAGATTCATCAACATGTGATATGATCTCCACTGTTATAGACTCGATCATTCATGTTTTGAACGAACAATTTAAATACCATCTGATTTACAAAAAAACAGCAGTATCATTTTCGCAAGAGGAGGGAAATATGTTCGCCGGTAAATCAAAGAAAATTCTTAAATACCACATGATCGTTCACGGGCAACCTAATATGCAATTGTATTATAACAAACAGGTTGTGTTTTACAACAACATGAATAGACTATTGAAACTAAACCGGCATGATAGTATTAAAATTGTTTGTAAAAAGGTTCCGAAATATGATTCACTTTACTTCGATGCATCTAGTATTCTCGGGCAAGAAGCAGCCAGTGATGGCGACACAAATAAATTCATTTACTATTTCAAAGAATGCAGAAATCTTCAAAGAAATAACGAGATAGTTACTCTAAATCTTGCAAAAGCTTATGGCGATAAATATGATTTTATTACCGCATTTAAATATATTGATACCACTCTTAAAATTAACAACAGAGTTAACAGGGCCTATTACTTGAGAGGTTTATATAAATTTTATGTTTCCAATAAAGTGGCTGACGCATTCCCTGACATGAAAACAGCTAAAGAATTAGGTTCTGAGGATGCCAATATTTTTCTTGAGTCAAATGGTGAATAACACACCAAATTTGTTGATTATACAAACCATCATTTTTATTCAAATTCATTACCTTCATCATCGCAATCTTAATTAAATATGAAAACAGTTGATTCTATAAACTTCTCCAACAAACGCGCTGTCATTCGCGTTGATTTTAACGTGCCATTGAATGAATCTTTTCAGGTAACTGATGAAACACGAATTAAAGCAGCCATTCCAACGCTTAAGAAAATATTAAAAGATGGCGGAAGCATCGTGTTAATGTCGCACCTTGGCCGACCAAAAGAGGGACCAACCAATAAATATTCTTTGAAACATATTGTCCCGAATGTTTCTGCCTTATTAGGTGCTTCTGTTTCTTTTGCAGACGACTGTATCGGTGCCGATGCGTTTTCAAGATCAGCTGCGTTAAAACCGGGTGAGGTTTTACTTCTGGAAAATTTACGTTTTTACAAAGAAGAAGAAAAAGGTGACGAAGGCTTTGCCGAAAAATTAAGCAAGCATGGAGATGTGTATGTGAACGATGCCTTTGGAACTGCTCATCGTGCGCACGCTTCAACAGCTGTGATCGCTAAATTCTTTAAACCGGAGAATAAATGTTTTGGTTATGTGATGGCAGGTGAAGTTGCAAGCATTGATAAGGTATTGAACAAAGCTGAAAAACCATTTACCGCTATTATTGGCGGAGCAAAAGTTTCAGATAAAATTTTGATCATTGAACAATTGATGAATAAAGCCGACAATATTTTAATTGGCGGCGGTATGGCCTTTACCTTCGTGAAAGCGGTTGGTGGTCAAATTGGTAAATCGTTATGTGAAGATGATCGTTTGGAAACAGCAAAAAATTTATTGGCAAAAGCAAAAGAAAAAGGCGTGAATATTTATATACCAACCGACTCAGTTATTGCAGATAATTTTGCGAACGATGCCAACATTAAACAATGCAAGATAAATGAGATACCTGATGGATGGATGGGATTAGATGCCGGACCGGAAACCGTTAAGATGAATAGTGAAGTGATCAAAAATTCAAAGACCATTTTATGGAACGGACCAATGGGTGTTTTTGAAATGAGCAATTTTGAGAATGGCACTAAACAAGCTGCATTAGCAATTGTAGAAGCAACTAAAAACGGTGCATTTACATTAATTGGCGGTGGCGACAGTGTTGCAGCCATTAACAAGTATAACTTGGCTGATAAAGTGAGTTATGTGAGCACCGGTGGTGGCGCATTGTTGGAATACATTGAGCAAGGCAGCTTGCCGGGAGTAAAAGCAGTTGAAGCTTAGTGATAAATTAAACATTTGTAACTATTGGTTGTTTGATTGTATTAAGATCAAGCGGACACAAAATGAAAATTGAAAAAATTTAAACTTTAATTAATGAATTTCAGAATAGGATTTGGTTACGATGTGCATCCCTTAAAAAAAGGAAGAGATCTTTGGATTGGCGGCATTAAGTTAGAACATCATTCGGGTTGCGACGGCCACAGTGATGCGGATGTATTACTACATGCTATTTGCGATGCCTTATTAGGCGCTGCCAACTTACGTGATATCGGTTTTCATTTCCCTAATACAAATGCTGAATTTAAAAACGCAGACAGTAAGGTTCTATTAAAAGAAGTGACTCGCTTATTGAAAGAAAAAAATTATTTTGTTGGCAACATTGATGCAACTCTAGCCATGGAGGCACCAAAGATCAATCCACATATTTCTGCCATGCAAAAAGTATTGGCGCCTATTTTAGAAGTGGATGAAGATTGTGTTTCTATCAAGGCCACTACCAACGAAAAGCTTGGATACGTAGGTAAAGAAGAAGGAGTGAATGCCTATGCTGTTGCACTCATCTATAAAAAATAAAATTAAAAAAGCCGCTTAAAATTTAAGCGGCTTTTTTGTTATTGTATGATCAGTTTTTCTGTTCGGTCACCAGCTCCGGTTCTTATTCTCATTAAATTAACACCTTTACCTAATTCACTTACATTTAATTTATTTACTTTATTCATTTCAAGTTGACTTACAACCATTATGGTTTTACCCGTCAAATCCTGTATTGTGATCGAAACGTTGTCACTTGCTTCTCCTGCTATAATAATATTCAATTGATCATTTGCCGGATTTGGATAAACC
>JBIKKW010000214.1:0-3469 GCA_044360115.1 Bacteroidia bacterium | reverse complement strand
AGCCACGATCGAATCTAATTCACGCTGCTGGTTATAAATGATCACGTTCACATTCGGATGCCTATAGAAATGATTCTTTAATTCAAATTCGCTGTAGATGCTGCTTTCTTTGCAAAGCAATGTTACAGATCCTTTTTGCGCCTCTTTATAAATAGCTTTGTAATAAGAAATATTTTCACTGGCCGGTTTAAATAAAATGAATAATAGAAAGGGGATGTTTGCAAATGAAAATAAAGTAACACCTCGCTGCAGCCATTTGGTATTGTATCTCGGGTTTGTAAATAAGTTGTCTAATCCTCGAAAAGCCAAGTATATCAAAGGAAACCACATGGGGAATAAAAAACGAAATTCTTTATGACCTACAGCTAAATGTCCGAAAAAGAAAAAGATGAATATCCAAAAGAAAGCAGTATTGAACTTTGGCCTTAAACCAACAAAAAATAACAGGATCAATATGATGCCATAAACATGCATGATCCTTAAGCACTCTGTGAAGTAATAATACCAAGGCTCAACACCAAAGGTTGACACTTTATCCTGTACTAAATTCTTTACAAAATATTCGTATGGCGAAAACACCCATTTGCCATACAGCCATCTGTCAGCCACATGGCATAATGCAACACCAATTAAAAAACCGATTCCCATGGTAATGATAGAACTCCATTTTTCTTTTTTAACGAACACTGACCAAATAAATACGCCAATTAATGCAAATGCTATTTGATAACGGGCATAAAAACTTAAGGCAAATAAAAATCCCATTAATACGATCTTTGCAGATCGCTTGCTGTCTTTTAAAAGCAGAAGTATGCCATTTAAAAATAAAATGGTACTTAAATTCTCTGCAGAAAAATGAACATTAATGTATGGCAAGAACCAAAATAATAACGAAGAAAGCACAAATAATTTTTGTGTTTGTTCGTCTTTGAATTGAGGTAGTATAATAAGTACGAGCTGACAAACCACTAACCAAATAAAAAAGGCAGAGGTTAATCGCAATAAAAAAGAAATGATAAAAGGATCGGAAATACCTAACAGATGATCTACCTTAATGAAAACAAAGGCCAGAAAGGGTTGTAAACCAGGACGCATGGTTTCGTTGAATTCCCACGCCAGATCAGATGCCGGTGTTAAACCTAATTTGTAATTGGCAAATTCAATGATCTGATAATGTTCATCAGGGTGATGTGAACCCACGCTGAACCACGAAGTAAGCGCGTAAATAAAAAGTGAGAAAAGAAATATCGGTCGGTATGGTGAGTTTAAAATGCGAAGCATTAAATTTCTCCTAATACCGATTGTGAGCCTTTCACCACATCACCAATTTTCACATTTAATTTGGTACCAATTGGTAAGAAAAGATCAACACGCGAACCAAATTTAATGAAACCCATTTCCTGACATTGAGCAGCATTATCACCTTCTTTGCAATACCAAACAATGCGGCGAGCCAAGGCTCCTGCAATTTGGCGGAATAAGATCTTTTTACCATTCTTATGTTCTACAACAACAGTTGTACGCTCGTTATCGGTACTGCTTTTTGGTTCCCAGGCCGCTAAAAATTTACCGGGATGATATTTGAAAAACGCAACCTTACCTGCAATTGGGTAACGGTTAATATGCACATTAATGGGCGACATAAATATAGAAACCTGCAAGCGCTTATCTTTAAAATATTCGCCTTCTTCGGTTTCTTCGATCACCACCACTTTGCCATCAGCAGGCGCAATGATCTGGTTTTCGTTGATGGTGAATACGCGTTTTGGATCGCGAAAGAACTGTAAAATAGTAATGATCAAAAAGCCGCTTAACAGGTAAGCAAACCAATGAGCAATGGCAAATTCAGGAAAAAAGTAACGTGCAATAAAAATAATTATAGCACTGAATACCAGTACAATAAACAAACTTGGCCAGCCCTCTTTGTGAAATTTCATGAGTAATTTAAATTTTTGTTCAAATATAAGGGTTTATAATCAATAAAAATGTGGCTAAAAACCTTGCTTAATAACAAGGCTTTTTTACATTTGTAACGCATTAACAACAAAATACTTAAAACACAATAATTATGAGCAAAATTAAAGTAGCCAACCCTGTGGTTGAATTAGACGGCGATGAAATGACCCGCATCATTTGGAAATTCATTAAAGATAAATTGATCCTTCCATACCTAGATTTAGATATTAAATATTATGATCTTGGTGTTGAGTACCGCGATCAAACAAATGATCAGGTTACTATTGATGCAGCAGAGGCTATTAAGAAATATAACGTTGGTATCAAATGTGCAACCATCACACCGGATGAGCAACGTGTTGAGGAATTCAAATTAAAACAAATGTGGAAATCACCAAACGGAACCATCCGTAATATTTTAGATGGTACTGTTTTCCGTGAGCCAATTGTTTGTAAGAACGTACCGCGTTTGGTTCCAAACTGGACAGCGCCAATTTGTATTGGTCGTCACGCATTTGGTGATCAGTACCGTGCAACAGATTTCGTAACTAAAGGAAAAGGTAAATTAACTGTAACCTTTACTCCTGAAGGTGGTGGTGAGCCGCAATCATTTGAAGTATTTAATTTCAATGGAGATGGTGTTGCATTAACCATGTATAATACCGATGAGTCGATTAAAGGATTTGCTTATTCATGCTTTAACACAGCATTGGCAAAAGGATGGCCATTATACTTGTCTACTAAAAATACCATCTTGAAAAAATACGATGGTCGTTTTAAAGATATTTTCGAAGAGATCTATCAAAAAGAATTCAAAGCTAAATTTGAAGCAAAAGGAATTGTATATGAGCACCGTTTAATTGATGACATGGTTGCATCTGCCTTAAAGTGGAATGGTAACTTTGTTTGGGCTTGTAAGAATTACGATGGCGACGTTCAATCAGATACTGTTGCGCAAGGTTTTGGTTCATTAGGTTTAATGACATCGGTATTAGTTACACCGGATGGAAAAACAATGGAAGCGGAAGCAGCTCATGGTACAGTAACTCGTCACTACCGCGATCATCAAGCAGGTAAACCAACTTCAACTAATCCAATTGCAAGTATCTTTGCGTGGACCCGTGGATTAGAGTTCCGTGGTAAATTAGATAACAACCAAGAGTTGATCAACTTCTGCCATGCTTTAGAGAAAGTATGTGTTGAAACTGTTGAGAGTGGTAAAATGACCAAAGACTTAGCAGTTTGTATACACGGAAATAAAGTAGAACATGGCAAACATTATTTATATACTGAAGAATTTTTAACAGCTTTAGATGAAAATTTAAAGAAAGCTTTAGGTAAATAATAAGTAGACTTTAAGAAATAGAGAGCCCTGCATTAGCGGGGTTTTCTATTTTATTTAAATGTGTTAACTGACAGATATTATTAGATTAATTTAAGAAGTGGATAATTTGGATATTCATTTTATATTATCTTTGAAATAAATATCAAAAATTATAATCATGAAAAAACT
>JBIKKW010000254.1:0-2716 GCA_044360115.1 Bacteroidia bacterium | reverse complement strand
AGTATACAAAAGTTACAAAAAATGGTGCTTCATGTAACAGTGGTGAGAGAACAGAAACATCTTCGTTTGTGAGTAACAATGTTACTTACACCACAGTTGATGTAAATAAGTATGATTGCACTTTGAAATAATAATTAAAAGCTGAAAAAATGAAAAAAATAGTATTATTGGTTGCTGTTGCAGGATTAGCAATGGCCTCATGTAAAAAAGATCGTACTTGTACTTGTACTTCTACTCCGGTATCACAAACAGTAAATGGAGTAACTCAAACTATTTCAACTACGCCAACAACAACAGATTCTAAATATACTAAGGTAAAAAAGGGAGCTGTAGATTGTTCTAGTGGTGATGAGACAGTTTCAGGCAGCTATATTGTAGGTAACACTACTTATGCAGTTGTTCAAGTAAATAAAGTTGAATGTGAATTAAAATAAAAAATTAAACATGAAAAAGGTAATAATTTTAGGTGCGTTGGTTGTATTATCAATGGCATCTTGTAAAAAAGAGAGAACTTGTGCTTGTACAGTAACTCCGGTTTCTCAAACGGTAAATGGTGTTACTCAAACAATTTCAACTACTCCAATAACATATGAAAAGAAACATACTAAAGTTTCAAAGAAAGGAGCGCATTGTGTTAGTGGTACTGAAACTGACACAGAAGTTTCTAATGGTGTAACTACTGTAGACGTTATGAAGTTTGATTGCGAATTAAAATAATTCTCAATTATTTGAAAATAAAAAAGTCCAGCTATTAGCCGGACTTTTTTTATGTTCTTATTTTTAATTAATACTCAAAGGTGCCAAACTCGCTCTTTACGGTTACATGTTTGCCGTCGCCTTTTTCTACACGTCCTATGATCTTGGCATCAATATTAAAGTAACGTGCAATAGAGATGATATCAATAGCGTGTTTTTCGCTTGTATATATCTCCATACGATGCCCCATATTAAACACTTTGTACATTTCCTTGTAGTCGGTGTGGCTTTGTTCGTGAATGGTTTTAAATAATGGTGGTACTTCAAATAAATGATCTTTGATCACGTGCAAGCCATCATTTAAAAAATGTAACACCTTGGTTTGCGCGCCACCACTGCAATGTACAATACCATTAATATTCTGCCCTAATTCCGATATCACTTTTTTAATTACCGGCGCATACGTACGTGTTGGTGATAACACCAATTTGCCTGCATCAATTTTTTCGGTGATGATGTCTGAATTGGAGTTCTTGTAACTCACTTCAATTTTATCGGTAAGATTCAATCCACCTGTATAAACAACACTTTCAGGCAATGCGGCATCGTAACTTTCAGGATATTTTTTTGCCAAATTCTTATTGAACACATCATGTCGTGCACTGGTTAAGCCGTTGCTGCCCATACCGCTGTTGTATGTAGTTTCATAGGTTGCTTTACCGTAACTGCTTAAACCTATGATCACATTGCCTTCCTTAATACCGTCATTTGATATCACATCACTGCGTTTCATGCGGCACGTCACCGTGCTATCTACAATTATTGTTCTAACCAAGTCACCCACATCAGCAGTTTCGCCACCGGTTGATGAAATGGAAATGCCATTGTCTCTTAAACTTTGCAAAACTTCCTCCGTTCCATTGATAATGGCAGAGATCACTTCACCCGGAATTAAATTCTTGTTACGCCCAATGGTTGATGATAATAAAATATTATCCGTAGCACCAACACATATCAGGTCATCCACATTCATGATCACCGCATCCTGCGCAATACCTTTCCAAACACTCAGATCGCCGGTCTCCTTCCAGTACATGTAAGCTAAAGATGATTTTGTTCCGGCACCATCGGCATGCATTACCAAACAATGCTCTTCGCTCCCGCTCAACAGATCAGGAACGATCTTGCAAAAAGCCTTAGGGAACAATCCCTTATCTAATTTTGAAATTGCCGCATGTACATCTTCTTTTGAAGCTGAAACACCACGTAAATTGTATTTATTATCACTCATTTATTAGCGAAAGCTACAAAATTAAGGAAAGAACCTGACAAAAGCAGGTATTGATAATAAATTGTTAATAGTCGCCACCTATCGTTCGCTTATTTAACTTTGTATCACTTAATTGAGGAAGTTTTTTTGGTGCTTGAAATTTTTCAGAGATTGATGGCGAATTTAAACTTTTCAAAAACTGTATTAATTGTTTTTTTTCAATTTTAGTTAATTGAAGACTATCAAATGGTAGCGTTTGATTTGGCAATGGTTCTTTAAAACCGGAACTTCCACCATTTATATAAAAATCTATAACTTCTTCAAGTGATTTGTATTTCCCATGATGCATATATGGCTTAGTATAGGCCAAATTTCTTAATCCGGTAGTTTTAAATGAAAACAAGTGAATGTCTTTTTTAGTGATTCGGTAACGTCCGCTATCTTTATCAATCACCAGACTATTTGGTTTTTCAGGAACTCCAATTACTTCAAATTCCTGTTCGGTATAAAAGGGAGGAACAAGTCCGTGCAACAGTGGTAAAAAATGACAGGATCCGCAAAGTGCTTTCCCCATAAAAATATTATAGCCGTTTTTGATTTCATTTTTTATAGGATAATTTTTTTCGCGAAGATATTTATCAAACGGTGCATCCCAATCTGTTAAACTTCTTTCGTATTCTGCAATTGCTTTCAGCACACCATAAAAGGTAATAACTGTATCGCGGGTTCCTTTAAATGCCATTTTAAAAA